>NZ_JACJOZ010000102.1:0-6356 GCF_014695795.1 Phormidium sp. FACHB-592 | reverse complement strand
ATCGGTATGACCCTAGCCACGGTTCTAGCGATCGCCCTTTCGATCCGGTTTGCGCTTCGCTTTCGTCAGACCCACAAAGTCATGCCTGCGGGGTTAATGGCAGCGTTCAGTTTAGTTTGTGCCGTGATCTTTGCGCTCGCACTTGCCTTGTAAAAGGGTCACGGTATTCCCGTCGCTATGGGAGCAACAATAATGCTAAGCCTGAAATCGCCTCTGAGCTTGGTTCATGCTCTTTGGTTTCTCAATGCAAGCAAAGTCAGAAACAGACCCACTCATCACTTGACTTCATCGCTGGCTGAAGCTCGTCCGTTACTTCCGCAGCAGCAGTGCAACGTTAAAAGCGGCTTTCAGCCGTAGGGAAGAACGAGCGCAGCAGGTCTTGTGCGCTCTGCAGTGTGATGTAACTGTTCAAAAGTAGTCCAGTTTCGCAGTATAGGGGGGGTAAGCCCATACCCCAGAAAATTCCATCAACTCGCACGATGGAACATCGTGCCAGAAATGCTTGAAGCGGTCTGAAACCAGTTGGGTATAGCAGGTGGTGTGCTGGATATTGCGATGGTCAAGGTCGTACTGGATCGTCCGCGCATCCTGCCCGTCCGCCGTTAGCCAGCTTATAGCTGGTGGCGTGTCACAGCATATGCGGGTGGATCGGGAACTCTAGACCAGCTTGATGCCCGGCGCGCGCCACGATCTTGCGTATGGCATCAGTGGTCAGTGGTGCTTTGCGCTCGCTGACAAAGACGTAGGCGGTTTCTGGGTAGTCCCGCTGCAAACGGTGCAGCGCATGCAGTTCTGGTCTGCGTAAGAGATGTACCGAAGCGATGCCGTGCTCCAGCTGCGTGACGTGCAACAGCCCTTGCTGCAGATCAACCTGCTCCCAACGCAAGCTGACCAGTGCGGAGACACGCAAACCGTGGCGGTAAGCGACCAGTATCAAAGTGACGTCACGTATGCCATGACGACCGATAAGTGCCGCTGCCGCCATCATCGCCGTAACCGCTGTTTCTGACAGATATTCCCGACTGCAATACGTGGCGTTCGCACGGCGAACGGGAACTTTCCGGTTTTCGATGGTTGGCGGGTGGTCATACTGTGGCCTGTAACCGCATGGTGCTATGAGTCACCATTGCAGCTTCCCGGTTTACAACCATTTCTTAGGTATGTTGAGGCGAAAGTACGAATTTTTTCTAAAACCCTTACAGGATAAAGCTTTTAGCTATCACGTGGCACTTGGATGCAGCTTCGCTACCGTTGCCCCTTCTTCACCTGGAATTTGCAGAAGTCACCCAATCGGGTTCACCCAACTGGATAAGAACAGTATCCTGTTCCGGAGAGCAGATACAACCCGTTGAAGAACTCCAAAGCTAATCGCTTCAGGGATACGTTCAATGCTCTACACAACTGCATTTACACTTTCTAATCGAGCGATTCAATTGGTCTACTGAGACTTTCTGCTCAAGAAATATTAAGTGATACCAATCCCCCAAATGCTGGCTACAGAGTGCTGACTTAATCCTCAGCATTCGGTCCTCAGCACTCTGTAGCCAGCGCCGACCCAAGACTCATCTCACTTATGAGCATTGGGATGATGAGCATTGGGATGACTGAACATCGCCATGGTGCATTTTTTCACCGTGGCGCATGAAGCGCTCGTCAATTTTTGTTCCACTCTTTTAAGGTTTTCGATATATGCAAACTAGCCAGGAACCTATGATTAAACTGCAAGCAGGTGGTGTTGCTCCTGTAATTAGCTATAACGTACCAGAAGCTACTTCTCACAGCGGTCGCAACTTCATCGATTTGCAAATTCCTGACAGTTATTTCATTCCGCCCAAAGCTCCGACTGCCAAGATGAATGCTCTGACAGCCACTTCCCTGCGGGCGGCATCCGTTGCTCCAACCGAAGTAACTGCTGCACAAGTCAAGGCTGAACTGGTGCAACAATTGGCGATGATTCAAGATCCACTCAGCACAGAACTGCAAAATCTTGATCCAGACGAAGTCGTGATGATGGCACAAGCTGGTAAGCAACTGGCGCTTTATCATTCCACAACCGGCAAGGTCAAGTACACCTACGTTGATAAACGACTAGAAACTAAAACTCCTCCGTTTGTACCGGATCAGCATTTACCGGAGTTCATTGACGAGGGAATTGAACAGGAAACAATGGGTGATGGTGTCTCCGGAGAAATGGCTGACAACCGGACACCGATCGCATCAATGCTCCCCCCGCGAGATCGCGATCCGCGTGAACCAGATCCTGAACCAATTGAACAGATTGTGACAGCAACGGTGAACATCACTGCTCCCACCAACAACGAAACGATTTTGGGATCCGCCACGGGTGCACAATTCACTATCTCTGGAACAGCCTCAGCGCGGCGTTACATTGCCGGACGACCCTCTACCAGTGTGAGAATTTCTCAAGTGCTGGTGAAGGTAGGCAATGGGGAGTATCAAACGGCAACACTGAATGGCAGCAGTTGGTCGTTTGCCGCACGGGCTACCAACTCTGGCAGTCTGCCCATCCAAGTGCAAGCGGTGGCGCTGGGTGGCGAATCGGATGTGAAGTCTATCACTGTGAATGTCAGCCTGGAACAGCCCGATCGCATTGCTCCTGTGGTGGCGATCGCCTCTCCCCCAAATGGCACAACTGTTACGGCTCCTACAGGCAGCAACTCCGTGCCCATTAGCATTAGCGGTACAGCCACCGATAACAAAGGGGTGCAGTTGGTTGAGTTAATGGTAGACAACAATAACCAGTATGTGCAGGTTGATCCGAAAGCCGCAGGCAATTGGTCTGCCTGGAGCAAGCAGATCTCTCTGGCTCCTGGTTCCCACACGATTACGGTACGGGCAACCGATGCCGCAGGTAACACTGCCCCCAGTTCCATCAATGTAACCGTGAACGTTGCACCACCTGCTGATCGTACAGGACCCGCGATCGTTATCACCAGTCCGGCAGCAAACGCGAAAATCAATGGTGTGTTTAGTGGAGCGACTGTCACGGTAGAAGGCAGCGCCAGTGATCCTAGCGGCGTAGCCTCTGTGCAGCTTTTTCTCAACGGCAACCCAATTCCTAGCAGTGCTCGTCCTAAAAACGGTAATGATTGGTCAAGCTGGTCAGCGAATTTGCTGATTACCGATTCTGGTTTCTTCACCATCACAGCCAGAGCGACTGATAGTTTAGGCAATGCCAACGATGCGACAGTTGGTGTCAACGTCACTCTGATGCCGGATATTGTGTCTCGCTTGACCCGCCTGATTCTGGTGGAGAGTTATCAGCTGTCGTCTTACCTGGGCAATTATGGTGCAGGCAGAACGATCAAAACCTTCTCGCTGTTGCCCGGTGAAAAGACGCGCATCAGCATCAAAACCTACACCCGTACCGAAGAAAGCGCTAAGAGTGCCGCCAGTATTCTCGATTCTGTCACCGATGAACGAGTGGAAGAATTTGAGACTTTGATGGCGAACGAACACTCCAACCAGAAGAACTACCAAGAAAGCAAAATGTATAAGGTAGGAGCCTCCGCGAAAGCAAGCTGGGGTTGGGGTAGCGCGACTATTAGTGGCGAACTGGGTGGTAACTCGAATAGTGCCAGAGAAGAATTTGCGAAGAACGTTGCCAATGCCACTCGCAAGCAAGCCGATCGTGCTTCTGCCAAACGCGAAATGCAGGTGAACACGGCTTACGAAGTGCGCCAACAGACTGGAGAAGAAACGGCGATCGAGCGAGAAGTGGAAAACATCAACGTCAGCCGCACCCTCAACTTCGTCTTCCGGCAAATGAACCAGGAATTCATTACCCTGCTGCATCTAGTGGATGTACGAGTGGGTTTCTTCCGAGTTGAGCAAATCAACGGCAAGGAAGAAAATGTCTACCAGGAAGTGTCGCTACCGGAACTTGATAGCCTGCTGAAGCAAGTCGTTCTGCTGGAGAAGCGATCGGAGGTGAAAAATGCGATTCTGCGCCAGTTGATGAATGTCTTCGACTACCAGGATCAGCGCCATAGCTTTATAGAAGAGAAAGTTTTCTTGGATGAACGAGGTCAGGAAATTCCTAACTTCCGCTATCTGCGCGCCAAGAAGGACTACGTTTCCACCTATCGCGATCGAGCTACCGATACTGAGATTCAAGTACCGGGAATCATCCTAGCAGCCAACAAGTACGTGCTGCGAACCGAAGGCATGATGGTGGAAGCACTGCTGGGACAAGGCAATGGATTGGACGACTACTCGCAGGGCTTGCAAGATCAAACCGTGCAAGCCAAGATTCTCAGCAACGCGCAATTACAGGCAGAGATCGATCGTCAGCAACTCGCCATGCAAATTATCGCCAGCAAAGACCAGGATGCTGCCAAGTTGTATGACCTGATGTACCGTCCGGCACAACCTGCCGCCCAACCGAAACCCGAACAACCCAAAGCTCAGGAGAAAGATAATGGTCAACTCAGTCACGTCAACTAGGGCGCTGACTGACGGAGTGCTGCGTAATACGTTAAAAGCGGTGCAGCCCTCCGCTACTCCGCCCTCTGCTGTCACACAAGCGATCGCCCTCAATCCGCAGGAAAAAGCTCTAATTCAACAGAAGCTCGATGTGGCGACAGCGACCGAGGCGATCGTGCAAGCCGTTGTGGATGCGCGAGTCGCCAGCAGCCAACCCGTTAATGAAGCAGTCCGTCAGGAAATTACTGATCTGGTTGAGCTGGAACAAGCAGGATATCTGCATCGTGTGACGCAAGAGTTCAAAGGCTTGCCGTCGATCGTCCGGGCAGGATTTGCTCATTCCGCCGACAACTATCGATCAACCCGCGAAACACTGTTCAAAGATGGCTATCAAAATCCAGCCAAAACCATCTTCCAGAAAATCAAGACAGCGAAGTTCTTGGATCATTCCGTTGTTGGTGGACTGCATCAAGAGTTCGTCGATCGCCTAGATGATTTGGAGTCAGAACTGGATAAACAAGCTCCTGGAACGGCAACCAAAGTAGCCGCGATGATCCAACAAGTTGTCGGCTTCGTTCCCCGTTTAACCCGCGATAGTGATGCAGAACTGAGCAATCACGCTTACGGTTTGGCGATCGATATTGATAGCTCCCGCAATCCATACATCGCCAAACAAGCCGTCATCAATGAGCTGAATTGGGTTGTCCGCGACCTCAATTTCGATTTTGGGAAGGCGATCGAACCGTCAATTAGTTGGGGTGATGCGGCGGCAGTTACTCGGCTGCATGAAAAAGTAGCGGCAGCATCAGACAAGTTGAAAGCCTGGTTACAGCAATATCTCGCGCCCTACAATGCCCTCAAGCACCAGATTGAGGAAGCCCAGCAAGCCCTCAAGGAGCTAGACAAGCAACTGAAGCAGGCAAAAGCAGCTCAACAAGCTGCCCAGCCCAATTCTGATGCTCATAAGCAAGCAACCGCCGCGATCGCTCAACTGCAAACCGAGATCAAAACTCAGCAGGAGATTGTTAAAACTGCCGAAACCACGATCAAAGCCGACGAAAATTTTACCCATCTACAAGCACTCGATGCGTTACATGGCAAAGATTTACTGGAATGGTCGCAGTATGGAATTCAATCGATTCCATTGGAGCTGGCGATCGCCATGAACGCTCTCGGTTTCCGCTGGGGACAACAATACAGGGATAAGAAAGATGGTATGCACTTCGAGCTGTTAGCAGAGGAGGTAATCTCGAAAGCAGGATAGGACACTCCTAGAGAAAGGAGCACGCCGCTGTGTTCAAATGGTCCCAGAGTGGGGTAATGGAAGGGTCGCTGCAACAAGGGGCAATTTGGTTCGATCCGGAACCTGAAACGGCGTAAATTCGCTGATTGATAGAAGCAAAAGGTGGGCAAAGTAAAATTAATTTTTGGTGCAAAATAATTGCTCTAAAACGTTTGTAAAAGGGGGTTGAGTAGCATTGAATACTGTGGGCGAAGGTGCCACAGGCAGGACAAGAAGGTGACTAATTCTAAGCTGTCTAATTTTTCCTTCCCGCCCATCTTTGTAATCTCCTTATCGGAGCCGTTTGTCATACATGCGCTAACCACATCGGCTGGTACTCAAACCCTGTGTGCCATCCGATGAGCGCAGCGGTCACTCACTCAAGCCCGCGGCACAGTAACGCTGAGTTTCAAAGCGACAGGCACGCCTGAGCGTACAAAGGTTAGCGCCTTCTGAGATGCCCTCTTCTATGGAGCCGCGAAGAAATTGATTGACTGCTTCCGTAGCAATACGCCACCCCAGCGTAGTTTCTCTAGGACCCATAAAACTTAAAGAGACAAAGCCACAGGACTGAACCATGCCATTTCGTTATCTTCTGGCGCTCAGCGCGCTCTCGTTTGCCTTGCCG
>NZ_JACJOZ010000101.1:0-33893 GCF_014695795.1 Phormidium sp. FACHB-592 | reverse complement strand
CCTGAAAATCATGAAGGCATGGTTTATGTGGTCATGATTCGGTTGATGCTGAGGCGGTTAACAAACAACCGACGAACGAGGAACTTGAAACCTGCTTAACCAGCATTTACAAACACTTTCTTAGTGTATCCATGCCAGAGACTATTGCCCCTACAGATTGTCAGGTTACGGGTTAGTTAATTTACGGTTCTAAAAACGCTTTTAGAGGTGGAGAGATTGAAAGCTCCTGCACAGAAACAAAGCTCTCAAGCCCTCTACCTACAAAGCATAAGGGCTACTTATTTAGAAGTTAGCTACTTAGACTAAATGCGCTTTGATTAATTCACTACGTTCGCGGAAAACTACCTCAGAATTGAATCGCTTTCCATTCTTACCCGCTTGCTTAATCAGACGTGCAAGACGATGACGATCGCTCGATAAAGTGGCAAGGAGGTTGCCCAGACGCTCCCATTGACCGATCAGCACAAACTCACCACCACCAATGTCTTTGACTAGATCTTCAGCATAGTCACTTTGGTAGCCAATAATGGGAGTGCCACTGATAAGTGCTTCGATTAAGCAGCGTGGCGACTCTGGCGTGATGTGTGTAAACAGCATCAAATGGGCTTCGCGGATTTTCTTGAGCAGCTTATCGCGATCGCTCTCAAAGCCAACCAACTCAATGACTGACCCCAGGTCGCGTTCAGCGATCAGGCGTTGCATCTCCTCCATTAGGCTTCCTGCACCGATCCAGGTTGCTTTGAGGTCAACGCCCAAACGGTGCGCCCTTTCAACTGCTTTAATCCAGTCAAGGGGAGCTTTCATTGGTTCCATCCGACCCGCGTAGCAAAGGCGGATCGTTTGCTCGCTGGTAACGCGGCTTACTTTTGCAGCAAGTTCTGCTGGCGCAATGACATCTGATGCATCTGTATGAATGTCATGAATTAAAAAGCTGTTGTCACAGAGCGGGCTATACGCGGTGTAACAGTCTGCCCCATGCCATAACCCCAGTGCTGCTCGGCGAATAATCCAAGCATTATACTTTTCCATGAAAAATGACAAGACTACTGCTTTCGACCGTTTCGGCAAGCTTGCATCTTTGGTCACTTGCAGCAGATGCTTGTGCTCAACCCAGTCAGTATGGATCGCGTACGCTCGTTTTTGCTGATGTGCCGCGATCGCTGCGACTGCTGCCCAATCACCCACCAAGCCACCAATGCAAAACTGCAAATAGCGGCTGCGCTGAACCAATCGACCTAGCAAAGCCTGGGTTGAACGGTAGTGAGACAGAAAACTCGGAATTGAATACGCCCAAGGTAAGGGCACAAATTCAAAACGCTCAGGACCCGCTAAGGTTGCAGTATCACGCCAGACAGTCGTTTGTTGCTGTGCTGCTAGATGTTCTGGCATGAGTAAACCTGCAACAGTGACAAAGTCAAAACTATCTGCCCACTGCTCCAAGCCATTGCACGCTTGCGCTTCAAACAACAATTGACCATTCACTGATCGGAATGGCACTGGAAGTACCAGTAACATCCCTTTTCTTGAGTCTTCAGGTAAATTTCTTGAGTCTTTAAGTAAAGCACTCGAAGCTTCAGCTAAAGCAGTGGAGCGAACAGAATCCAATTGATGTGTAGCAAGATTAGCCATAGTATGCCAGTCTTTAAGGCCTAGTAAGTGGTAAGTAATTACACAAACTTTCTCCTGAAAGCATATCGGATTTATTTAGGTATGTATACTTTCAGCATCGAGACTTCATATAACCTTTGCTTGAAGCCTATAGTGCTAAAAAGCAGGATTAGATATGGTTTGAGCTTTCGGCTTAGACATCACAGCGCTTAAAACGCTACAAAATACATAGACAAGCTTTATGAATCCTGTTTCTATTAGTCAGAGGAGATACGTAGTTTTACTTGCTTGGAAAGAGAGCCTAAAGTTTTACTCTCAGCCGAAAGTGTCACCCGCGCCATACCTAAAAGCATGCTCATCCTAATTCCACCCAGGTAAATGGTTTGCATCGATCGTCGTGTTGACCTGATGCTTTTTGCTCTTTACCTATTGCAGATTCAAGCGACGTGAAACTTTCAGGCAACGCCTACCTTGTAGTCCCAGATCCTGCCCATTCGTTAGGTTGTCGGCGCGAATACGGGTTAAATCAAGTATCAGCAAGGTGAGATTCTTGTCTTAGATAAGCTTGAATAAAAGGGTCAAGTTCGCCGTTCATAACGTCTGTGATTGCCGTAGTCTCGAAGCCTGTACGCAAGTCTTTCACCATTTGGTAGGGGTGAAAAACATAGTTGCGAATTTGGTTGCCCCAGGCAGCTTCAACTATGTCGCCACGAATATCAGCAATTTCTTTTGCTTTTTGTTCCTGCGCAATGATGAGTAGTTTAGCTTTCAGGATTACTAAAGCTTTTTCTTTATTCTGAAGCTGCGATCGCTCCTGGGTACAGCGAACTGCAATCCCCGTCGGAATATGCAAAATTCGGACGGCAGTTTCTACCTTGTTTACATTCTGCCCGCCTTTGCCACCAGCACGGGTAGTAGTGATTTCTAGATCTTTATCAGGAATATCAAGCTGCACAGAGTTATCAATCAGCGGCATGATTTCGACCCCAGCAAAGCTGGTCTGGCGCTTATCATTTGCGTTAAACGGTGAAATTCGCACTAGGCGATGAGTGCCCTTCTCCGATCGCAGGTAGCCGTAGGCGTAGCGTCCATCAATTTCGAGCGTGACAGACTTGATGCCCGCTTCATCACCATCTGATCGCTCCACCTCATGCACCTTATAGCGATGGTCTTCTGCCCACCGAAAATACATTCGCAGCAGCATTTCAGCCCAGTCTTGAGCATCAGTACCCCCTGCGCCTGCATTGATTGTTAGGACTGCACCCTTCTGATCATAAGGTCCAGACAATAGCTGCTGGAGTTCCCACTGATCAAGCTCTTGGCTAAGTTGAGTGACGTTGGAGTGGGCTTCCTGCAGCAAGGACTCATCGTCCTCTAGCTCCAACAGCTCTAGCACAGCTCTGGCATCATCCAGGTTGGTTTGCCACTGATCCAACTGCTCAAGGTGCGCTTTGAGGTCGTTTAACTCTTGCAGTGTTCGCTGCGCTGTCGTCTGATCGTTCCAGAAGTCTGGCTGGGCAGCAACTTGTTCTAAATCTTGAATTTTAGCGTTGAGTGCGGGTACGTCAAAGATAGTCCTGAGTTTTACCCAGGCGCTCAGCTAACAATTCGACTTCCCGTTTAATTTCGAGGGTTTCTATCACGATCGCCAACCTTGGAACACAAACCTTAAAGACTAGACTACCAGTGTAAGGCGTAGTCACTCCTGCAAGACGCGATCGCAAAGCCTGCAATTTTCTTTGCAGCCAGAACGATCGCATCTCTTAACCACGAAACATAAAGAATCGGCACCCAATATGTTATCTACCGACCGCCGTCCTTAAGCGCAATCAGCAGCCGCAAAATAAACACAAACAGGTTGATGTAGGTCAAGTACATCGACAGGGCAGCAGGCAGATACTGATCATCTCGGTAACTACGAGGAAGAATGTAGAAGTCTACAACAGCGGCTCCTGCAAACAAAAGTACACCAAGACCGGAGATAGCAATCTCTAAGAACGGAGGGGTGTAAATGCCAAAGAGGCTTAGCCCAAACTGTAACAAGACGACAACAAACAAGGCAATAATACCGAGGCGTACAGTTTTAGTAAGCGCCATACCGTCTGTATCGCTCAAATTAGAGCCAATTTGCCGACCTGCAATAAAAGCTATGCCACAGCCCAACGCTGCAATGCCAATGCCTCTAAGCCCGACCCCTTGAGTACGCAGGGCGATCGCAACCAAACCACTCAGCGTATACCCTGACAGTAAGCTGTAAGTAGCCAACAGTGGTAGTGCAACGCTGTTATTGCCTTTTTCAGCAACGCTAGACGCTACGAAAAAGAGAATCAATTCCAGCACCACTGCGCCAATTACAGTCGGAAAGAAGATTGCTGGATTGTTCTCCAAAACCTTTAAGCCACCAAAGGCACCAACCGCCGTTAAAATCAGCCCGCCACCCAGCCAGGGCAGCGCATTGGCAATGACGTTAGGACCAACAAGCGCATGACCTTTAGCCTCACGCACGGCTTGCCGAAAGTTACTCGTATTGCTCACGGGACATCCTCTCGTTTGTGAAACAGTAATGGATTGTGATATTTCCATTTTCGCCTGCTTTCTCGCAACCGACCCAGGCAATGCAAAGAATTTACGGGTTCCTAGACGGTTCAGCAAACTGCCTCAGCACAAAGGTCTAGCTAGAGCGTGTACGTGTTTATGCCGAAGCACGAAGAGAGACCACTTCATTACTACCGTGGATCGACGATGGTTTACTCCTTCTGAGTAGAGAACAATAAGTTCAACTCTGAAGTGAAAGGCGACCTGCAAGATGATGGCAACTCAAACCTCAATTCGTTCTCGCGGTATGGAATTGCTGATGTCCTACTATCAGCAACCCTCTGTTAAAGTGCGTAACCAACTGGTGCAGCTCAATGCAGGCTTAGTGCGAAAGATTGCTCACCGTGTCAGCCATCAGTGCGCTGAACCTTATGAAGATCTTGAACAGATTGGCTACCTGGGTTTGATTCGTGCGATTGAACGGTTTAATCCTCATCAAGGCTGTGCCTTTAGCTCCTTTGCAGTGCCCTACATTCGCGGTGAGATGCTGCATTTTCTGCGCGATCGCAGCGGTACAGTTAAGATTCCCCGTCGCTGGCAACAACTCAACAAAGAAGGACAACGAGTGCGCGAAGCTATGATGGAAGCCACTGGTCGCCAACCCACCGACAACGAAATCGCCGAGGCACTGGGTGTCACTGTCAACGAATGGCGTGAAAGCAAGCTCGCTACCAAAAATCGCTTGCCACTCAGCCTAGATGCCACCATCTGCCAACAAATTGATTCACCAATGACGTTAGGTGACACGTTGCCAGATGCTCACTACCAAAACTTGCAAAATCTGGAAGAAGACCGTCAGCAGCTTCAGCGAGCATTGAACGAGTTAGAAGATAAGACGCGGCAGGCGATTGAGTTTGTGTTCATCAAAGACCTCTCCCGTAAAGAAGTCGCTGAGCAAATCGGTGTCAGCCCTATGACCGTCACTCGTCGCATCCATCGCGGTATCCAGCAAATGGTTACACTCCTTCAACCCCAGGTTCTACAGACTGACCCGTAAGCGTTGAACGTTTCCATTGTCCGGTTACGCTTTCACTAAGTACCTAGTATCCTGTGCTGGATTGGCTAACGCTGATCCAGCTTTTTTAGTGCAAGGCTTAAGGATGAAGTCTAAGGGCTAAAAGTGTGCTCAGTCAGCAGTCGCTGGGTGGTCAAAATTAACTCAAAACGTTCCAGCAAAACGGCACAAAGCGTTACTCAAAACTTTCTATCCTTGATCCCTCATCCCCTCGTTCCCAAAAGCATACCGACCAGCAGCACAAAGCCGATCGCAACATTCTGCCTGAACAACTGAGCGTATGTGCGGTGAGGAATTGTTTTTTGACAAAGACGGTAGTACTGCCATGCCCAGAGAAGGGCAGCGATCACTAGTGTGAACCAAAACGCTAGACCTAGTGACATGACAATGCCCAGTTGCATGAGGCAAAGAACCGTCCCTGCATAAAAGATGCCAACGGCATGGGACACATAAGCGCCAAAGAAAAGGGCACCTGATTGTATGCCAATGCGTCGATCGTCGTCGCGATCGGACATGGCGTAGACAATATCGAAACCAAGTGTCCATAGCACCGTAGCGCCCCATAGCAGCCAGGTAGCCATACCGAGACAGGGTGTTGGTGCAGCGGTGGCGTTGCAACTCACCGCACTCCAGCTAATCAGTACTGCAAAGCCCCAGGCCATCGCCAACACCAACTGCGGTACTGGAAAGATCCGTTTTGCCAGGGGGTAGACAACAATAATTGGTACGGCTGCTACGCACAGCCAAAACGTAAGTGGATTGAGATAGAGCGATAGCCCCCACGCGCAACCAAAGGCGATCAGTGCCACCACTAGACCCACTTTAACTGATAGGGAACGAGCTGCCAGAGGGCGATTGCGAGTGCGCTGCACTTTTGGGTCAATATCTCGATCCCATAGATCGTTCACAACACAACCAGCAGCACTGGTTGCAAGAGTACCCAAAACAATGACCCCTACCAGCTGTAGCGGTGGTAGACCCCGCGTGGCAAGGACGATCGCCCAGAGCGCGGGGAGCATCAGAATCAAGCGTCCTTCTGGTTTATCCCAGCGCAGCAGCCGAAAAATTGTGAGCCAGATTGGTTCGGGGCGTTCAGGTGAAAGGGACATGGGTGTGAGGGATGAAGGAGGAGGGAGAAAAAAGCTAAAGGCTCTACGCTAAAGAGTCAGCTTTCAGGAAGCAGTAAGACAGTCATTACTGAATAATTTTAAGCAGCATTGGATGACTGAAGACTGCCTTTTGCCTTTCACCTTTTGCCTTCTATATCTCACCCCTCACCTCGCTTCTGCTGAACCTGCCGGAGGTGTTGATTCGTTTTTTGCCAAATTGCCCAGGCGCTAAAGCGGAGTGAGACTTTTGTGCCGTCTGAGTAAGTTTGGAGATCGTATTTTTGCGTCAGTCTAGTAGCGTCTGCTTGAGAAACTGGCACAAGCTGGTTGTAAAGGTCATCGTAGAGCCACTGGTTGTTGGCTGCTTTGAATGCTAAATAAGCTTTCCAAAGCTTAAGAACAGTCTGGTAATCCTCGATCGCTCCTGCCAGCGAAGCGTAAACGGGATGGCTTTTGGCATCTGGCTGAGTCGCAAATTTGGCAAACGACTGCTGTAATGCCTGGACGAGATGGCTGTAGTCCTCGTAGCTAATGCCAATTTTTTGCAGTGCTGGATTAGGCTGTTTAATGTTGTCAGGTACATTACCGAGTTTGTCTGCAATCTCAGCAAACTGTTTAAGTGTTGAAATGGCATGGGTTTCGGTGGTAATGCGCTGGTTGATGAGGCTGTAGTTGTGGCGATAGATGTTCAGCTTTGCCTGGCTTTGTTGAGCAGCCGAGGTCGTCGGTGGAATTGGTTCCAGCAGTGCGATCGCGTCTTGCCATTTGCGGCTGGCGCGTTGCCATACCTTAAGCGAGTGGGGTGGCTTTTGAACGGTGACGGCAGCCTGCCAGGCTAAAGTCTGGGCGGCTTTGAGTCGCTCGGCAGCAGCAGTTTCTGCGGTTAAACGAGCGCTAATAGCTGTGTAATTAACCTGATAGACCGCAAGTTTTGCTTTTGCCTGTACCGCAACAGGATCATCGTTAGGAATCGTTTTTAGCAGGTTAATGGCTTGTCGCCACTTGACCCGTGCGGCTTGCCAGGTAACAGCAGAATGTGGTGGCTGTTGCACCATCACGGCTGCATCCCAGGCAAGTTTGCGGGCAGCATTAAAGGTATTAAGTGTTGAAGTCGGTGATGCTGTTGATCGCGGAGTTGAACTGGCTGTTAGTGCTTGGCTAGGACGCTCAACAAAGCCACGATTTGCCGTATTACAGCCTGCTAGCAGCAAAAGGCTGGAGGAAACGGTGATGGTTAAACGCAAAGAGTGCATCAATTTCGCTCGCGGGTAACTACAGGCTAGACAAGCAATGCACCGTGCAAATGCAAATCATGCGTCTTACCAACTCAACTCCATACTGCCTCAGCCAATGCTATGCTGCCGCAGTTAAAGCAAGGATAAGAGGATTGCATCAGGGGGGCTACAATGGTTGGATCGATCCAACAGTGACTGCTCCTCGCTGAATCAAATGTTTGCTGTTATATCGAGTAATATCCTAATCCACAAACTCATTTCTTCATGACTGTCCGTCAAAAGCTCTACGAAGGCAAAGCTAAAATCCTCTATGCTACTGATGATCCGCAGGTGCTGCTGACCTACTTCAAGGATGATGCCACAGCATTTAATGCTCAGAAGCGCGGCAGTATTGAAGGCAAAGGTGCTTTTAATTGTGCGATCGCTAGCCATTTGTTTCAGCAGCTTGAAGCGAACGGTATTGCGACTCACTTTATTGATCAGCCCAGCGCTAATGAAATGCGAGTGCGGGCGGTGCAAATTTTGCCTGTAGAAGTGGTGGTTAGGAACATTGCAGCGGGCAGCCTATGTCAGCAGACAGGACTGAGCTTGGGGCTGGTGCTGCAACAACCGCTAGTGGAGTTTTACTACAAAAACGATGCCCTTGGCGACCCCTTGCTAACACGCGATCGCCTGCTGCTACTGGCATTAGCTACCCCAGAACAAGTCGATCAGCTACGGACAATGGCGCTCCAAATCAACGACTTTTTGAAATCTTTCTTCTTGCAGTGCGGTATTACCCTGGTCGACTTCAAACTCGAGTTTGGGCTAGACCATCACCAAAAAATTATTTTGGCAGACGAAATTAGCCCTGATACCTGCCGCCTGTGGAATCAAGGTGAGGCTGACCCGACGCAGCGAGTGATGGATAAAGACCGCTTTCGGCATGATTTAGGCGATGTAGCGCTAGCGTATCGGCAAGTGATGGAGCGTGTCTTGCAGCAAACGCTGTAGTCGGTGTTACGGCAGTGGTGATCGTGCAGCAATCGCTGACCCTAGTGACAGTTTTTACCTCATTTTCGGAACTCATTACAGCGACCTGAGTCTTGATGCCAATCAATGCGGTAAAATTTCACAGTTTGCCAGTGCTTTAAATTTCATCAGGCTTAAGCCCATCCAGTTTAAGTTCGCCTGGATCTGATTTCGTTATGTTAGTGCTGTTTCGTGGGTCCTGCTTTAGACAGGGCATGGTGTGTGGACGTGTCAACTAATCTGAACAATATGCGTTTATCTCCAGTGCTGGTGGCGTTTCTTGCTGCTACAGCAACGTTGGGTTTGTCTGATGCGGCAAGGGGGCAGACTGCAAACTTGACTCCTGTACAAGCAAAAGCGGCTTCCGCCATCCCAGTAGGCAGTACTTCGATAGCGAAAACGACGAGTAAGACGACAGCAGTGCCTGTTGTGGCGGTGCATCAGGCAGATCTATTACGTGGGCTTGCGGCTCCGGCAGCAATCAAACCAGCGACAGCCGGTCAGCGATCGCCAGCTACCTCACCCGCGATCGCACAGCAAGGTCCGGGGCAAGAGACGCCCGATCGCATTCAAATTACCCCAGATGGTACGCTTCCTTCGACACCGACAACCGTTCCACCATCAATTCCAGAACCAGCCCCATCTCCCTCTACGCCTGCTCCAGAAGCAACTCCTACAGCTCCAGAGACAACTCCTACGGCTCCACAGACAACTCCTACAGCTCCAGAGGAAGCACCCGGCACTCCGGCAGCACCAACTGCTCCAGCAACGCCGACCCCAGATCCTTCCACAGCAGCTCCAGAGGAAGAGCCACGAGTACTGGTTGGTGAGGTGGTTGTAGAAGGCGCTGAAGGAGCCATCCAAGAGGAAGTCTATCGAGTTATTCGTACTCAGCCAGGGCGCACAACCACTCGAACGCTGCTGCAAGAAGACATTAACGCGATCTTTGGCACAGGCTACTTCTCTAACGTGCGTGCAGTACCCACGGATACACCGTTAGGTGTACGGGTCACGTTTGAAGTGCAGCTTAACCCTGTCTTGCAAAGGGTGCAGCTAGACGGCAGTACACTTTTGCCAGAGCCGGTAATTGCGGATGCGTTTGGCAGTCAGTACGGCAAAGTCTTGAATTTGGTAGAGCTGCAAGAAGGCATCAAAAAGGTTAACAAGTGGTATCAGGATAACGGCTACGTGCTGGCTCAGGTAGTTGACTCACCACAAGTTTCCCCTGAGGGTGTTGTGACACTTCAGGTAGCTGAAGGGGTCGTTGAGAACATTCAGGTACGCTTTACCAATAAGGATGGTGAGGATCAGGATGACAAGGGCAACCCTATCCGAGGACGCACCCGCGACTTTATTGTCACCCGCGAGTTTCAGCTCAAGCCAGGACAAATTTTTAACCGCACAATTGTTGAGCGTGATCTGCAACGGGTGTTTGGCTTAGGCATTTTTGATGACGTGAAGCTATCGCTCTCTCCTGGGCAAGACCCCCGTAAGGTCGTTGTGGTCGCAAATGTAGTCGAGAAAAACTCAGGCTCGATCGCGGCGGGTGCTGGGATCAGCTCTGCTAGCGGACTCTTTGGTACGGTTAGCTACCAGCAACAGAATTTGGGTGGCAACAACCAAAAACTGGGCGCTGAGGTGCAGATCGGGCAGCGGGAATTGCTGTTTGACCTGAACTTTACCGACCCCTGGATTGCAGGCGATCCGTTTCGTACCTCTTACACGGTCAACCTCTTCCGGCGACAAACGATCTCGCTCATCTTTGATGGCGGTGAACCCGATATCAATTTGCCGGATGGTGACACACCCAGAGTCGTGCGGACAGGGGGAGGCATTAGCTTCTCGCGTCCGCTGAATGGCAACCCTTATGTGCGATCGGAGTGGGCTGCTTCTCTCGGCTTACAGTATCAGCGCGTTCGCATTAATGACCGTGACGGCGACCTCAGTCCCTTTGATGAACTGGGCAATAGTCTAAGCTTTAGCGGGACAGGCAAAGACGATCTTTTTACCGTGCAGTTTGGGGTAGTGCGCGATCGACGTAACGATCTACTGCGCCCTACAGCAGGATCGCTACTACGTATCGGTACAGAGCAGTCGATTCCGATCGGCACCGGAAACATTTTCTTTAATCGTCTACGTGGTAGCTACAGCTTCTACGTACCAACACGCATCCTTCGGCTTACTAAGGGATGTCAAGATCTCAAATCTAGACCGGCTGATTGCCCGCAAGCCTTTGCTTTTAACATTCAAGGGGGCACTGTGCTAGGCGATTTGCCACCCTATGAAGCGTTCGCATTGGGCGGCAGTAATTCTGTCCGTGGGTTTGATGAAGGCGATTTGGGGAGCGCAAAGACCTTTCTTCAAGCAACAGTCGAATACCGCTTCCCCGTCTTCTCAGTGATCTCTGGTGCGCTATTTGTTGATGCCGCGACAGATTTTGGCTCTGGGGATGATGTGATCGGCAATCCAGCAGGAGTACGGGGTAAACCGGGTCAGGGTGTTGGTTACGGTCTTGGTCTTAGAATTCAGTCGCCACTAGGTCCCATTCGGATTGACTATGGTCTCAACGACAGCGGCGATTCGCAGTTTCACTTTGGCATCGGAGAACGTTTCTGATGGAGCTAGACGTTAAGCCTCAAGCCGCAACGGGGGGTATCATGCACGCCAGAGATGGTGCCCCATTGCCTCTTAGCAACGGTTCTCAGACCACAGGGGATGCGCTGCAACAAACTCTGCGAAGCGAATTTACTCGATCGGGCGTAGGGCTACATACAGGGCTATCAGTACAGGTACGAGTGCTGCCTGCCCCAACTGGGCGAGGGCGCTACTTTGCGCGGGTAGACAAACCGCATGCTCCAGAAGTGTCGGCACAGATAGCAACCGTGCGACAGACCATGCTCTCAACCGATCTGGCACATGGAGAGGCGGATGTGCGGACAGTAGAACACCTGCTAGCAGCTCTGACAGCAATGGGCATAGACAATGCCCGTATCGAAATCGATGGACCAGAGGTGCCACTGTTGGATGGATCAGCTAAAGAGTGGGCAGACGCAATCGCACAGGTTGGTGTGGTCGCTCAGACAGAACCTCGTCATAGCTGGATACTACAAGAGCCGCTCTGTGTGCAAGATGGTGATGCCTTTGTAATTGCACGTCCGTCTAGTGAACTGCGGTTTACCTACGGCATTGCCTTTGACCTGCCTGCGATCGGCAACCAGTGGCACAGTTGGTCTCCTACTGCTGAGGCACATACAGATGCGTCAATGGCTGTCGCCGCAACGTTTGCAACGGAAATCGCACCTGCCCGCACCTTTGGGTTAGCACACCAAATTGAGGCACTCCGTGATCGCGGACTCATTAAAGGCGGTAGCCTGGAGAATGCACTTGTTTGTGGTGCAGAGGGCTGGCTGAATCCACCCTTGCGCTTTCTAAATGAGCCAGTGCGCCATAAGCTCTTAGACTTAATAGGAGATCTGAGCCTACTGGGAACTATTCCCGTTGCTCATTTTCTGGCATACAAGGCTAGTCATCAGCTCCATACTCAACTTGCGCGATCGCTCCACTCACTGGTTAAAGTCTAGTACCGCTAGTCTGCCAAAACTCCTAGCCAGGCTACTAGCAGCGCCTCATTTTTCTAACCCTCCCGCACCTCTATCGAAGCTCTAAACTCATGTCGATCTTCACTGATGTCAATACTCCGGGCAGTGCTTCTAGCCATGTCAGCACTCAAACTCAAGCTGAAACTGATCGCCTGGAGTCTGAGACTTCTCACCTCAACACAGACGTGCATATCCCAGTTGAAGAAATCCAGAAGCTTCTGCCTCATCGGTATCCGTTTTCTCTAGTCGATCGCATCATTCGGTATGTACCTGGAAAACTTGCCGTTGGTATCAAAAACGTTACTTTCAACGAACCACACTTTCAAGGGCATTTCCCCGGTAGACCCATCATGCCGGGTGTACTGATTGTAGAAGCCATGGCACAAGTTGGCGGCATCGTCCTAACGCAGATGGCAGATGTCCAGGGAGGGCTTTTTATGTTTGCAGGCATTGATAAAGTACGGTTTCGTCAGCCCGTCGTACCAGGTGATCAGCTTGTGATGACTGTGGAACTTTTGTCAGTCAAGCGTCGTCGTTTTGGAGCGATGCAAGGACGGGCTGAAGTAGACGGGCGACTGGTGGCTGAGGGCGAACTCAAATTTGCTCTCGTCGACTAAAAGCGTTTTGGGTTTGGCGGGTCAATGCCTCTACAATTTGTCTGATGCGCTCAAGCAGCTTTCATACTTGTTGTCTTGGCGATTGCACAGACAGCAGTTTTCAAAACATAGCGTACAAACGCTCTTACCTCATTCCCGATCGCTGATACCTCTATGGCAACCCTAATTCATCCAACGGCTGTGATTCATCCTGGTGCTGACCTGCATCCAACGGTGCAGGTTGGTGCATATGCCGTGATTGGAGGGCGGGTCAAGGTTGGTCCAGACACCACGATCGGTCCTCATGCTGTACTCGACGGTTGGACGGAAATCGGTGCCAGAACGCGCATTTTTCCAAGCGCTACCATCGGCTCAGAGCCACAAGACCTCAAATATGATGGCTCCGAAGGGTTGGTAAAAATTGGCGACGACAACTACATCCGCGAGTATGTCACCATTAACCGCCCCACCTATGCCAACGAAACAACGTTGATTGGCAATGGGAATTTACTGATGGCGTATGTTCATGTTGGGCACAACTGCGTCATCGAAAACCAGGTGGTGATTTCTAACGCTGTGGCGCTGTCAGGCTACGTTCATATCGAGTCGAGAGCACGTTTAAGTGGGGTTTTCGGCGTCCATCAGTTTGTTCATATTGGGCGCTACGCCATGGTTGGTGGGATGAGCCGTATTGTTCGGGATGTGCCGCCTTACATGGCCGTTGAAGGAAACCCTGCACGGGTGCGATCGCTCAATCGGGTCGGTTTGAAACGGGCTGGCTTTGCTGATGCTGTGGATGGGAAACCCTATCAGGCTCTCAAGCAAGCCTTCCGCATTCTCTATCGTTCTGGTCTCTCGCTCAACGAGGCGCTAGAGAAGCTAGAAATGCTGCCTTATGATGAACACGTGCACCACCTCCAGCACTTTTTACGGTTGTCTCAGCAAGCAGGGCGACGAGGTCCTACGTCTGGTAAGCGGGTAGGAACTTCAGGTGATGATGATGATTGAACCGGATAGTGACAAAGAATGTGGAAACGCAACGATTCAGGCACCCAACGCGCTTCAGGCACCCAACACGCTTTCTCAGTCAGACCCCTTAACTCAACACTCTCCTCGCCCCGTACGCCTTTTCATTAGCACCGGTGAGGTGTCCGGCGATCTTCAGGGTTCGCTATTGGTTCAGGCGCTGCAACGTCAGGCGACAAAACGGGGGCTAACCCTTGAACTATTAGCGATGGGCGGCGATCGTATGGAAGCAGCAGGAGCTAAGCTGCTGGCGCGTACTAGCGCGATCGGATCGATGGGCATTTTTGAGTCGCTGCCCTTTGTTTTGCCAACCTTGCGGGTGCAGCGTCAGGCAAAACAATATTTGCAGCAATACCCGCCCGATCTAATTGTGCTCATTGACTACATGGGTCCTAACCTGGCGTTCTGTGAATATTTTCCAGAACGGTTTCCAGATGTGCCAATCGTCTATTACATCGCGCCGCAAGAGTGGGTGTGGGGCGATCAATGGTCATGGGGTGTGAAGCTCTTTCGGTCCGATTTGGTCGTCAAAGCGACGCAGCGCATTCTGGCAATTTTTCCTGGTGAAGCTAGCTATTTCCAGAGTAAGGGTGGGCAAGTCGCCTGGGTCGGTCATCCACTGCTTGACCGGATGCAGGAAGCCCTGGATCGCGATCGCGCCCGCTTAGCACTAGGCATTCCAGCTGACCAACTGACGATCGTGCTGCTGCCTGCCTCTCGTCAGCAAGAGCTAAAGTATCTCATGCCTGTCATGTTTGCAGCCGCACAGCAGCTTCAGGCAAAGCTGCCTCACGTTCATTTCTTAATTCCTCTGGCGCTCACGAAATATCGTGCCCGTATCGAACAAGCCATCCAGCGCTACGGTTTGCGGGCAACCGTTTTAGCTGAACCGCAGGCAGCGTCTAGCGATTCGGCAGCTACGTCGCTCACCCTTCAAGCGATCGCGGCGGCAGATTTAGCCATTACCAAATCGGGCACGGTGAATCTAGAAATTGCGCTGCTGAACGTGCCTCAGGTCGTGATGTATAAAGTTAATTCAGTGACAGGCTGGATCTTAGACCGTGTCCTCAAATTCTCAGTGCCCTTTGTCTCACCGCCAAATCTGGTGGAGATGAAGCCGATCGTGCCTGAATTTTTGCAAGATCAGGCAACCCCCGAAAATCTTGCTCAGGCTTCACTGGCACTCTTGCTGGATACCGATCGCCGTCAGGCAATGCTAGAAGGCTATCAGTCAATGCGTCTGGCGCTTGGCTCGGTCGGTGTCTGCGATCGTGCTGCTCAAGAGATACTCAATCTGGTTGCAGCGAGTGATACGGCTGTGAAGGAAGAAAACTAGCGCTTGGCAGTCCTTTTGTTAGCAGCAATCGTTGGTGCTTTGTGCCTGGAGTCAAACGATTGGTAGCATTTGAAACATGCGGTGACAGGTCAAGTTTGCCGAACCTGAGATATCCCCAAACAGGTGGGAATACTGAAGGAAAGTTTGGCAACGTTAGACAGCATGTGGCGACGGCTCAGAAACATTTTCGCTGACTTAAGGTCTTACTCGGATCTCAGACCTGACTTGCGTATGCGACAACGGGTCAATCGGTACTTGCGCGATCGTCCGACCCTTACTGTCGAGCAGTGGTTTGAGCAATTTTGGCGACCTCAAGGTGTTAACCACTCGCTCGTTGCTTTTGTTTACACTCAGATGCAAACGTATTCAGGATTAGAGTTTGCCAGAGTCCGCCCGCATGACCGTCTAAATGAAGATCTTTATCTGCCGCTTGTTTGTTGGTTTGACTGGGAAACATCGTTCACTGAAGACTTTTTAGCCAGTTTCGACATTGATTTAAGCGATCGCTTCAACCCTGAAAATTTCACTACAGTAGAAGAATTAGTCATTTTTCTCAACCATCAACTTCTGTCAGTCAATCACTCGTAGATTAGTAGCAGATGGCTGCTTCAGCCATCTGAGTGAAAGAGAGGCGAATGATGGTTCTAATGAAAAAACGACACCGTTCAGCCTGGGCAACTGAGCTGAACGATATTGTGCGAGGAGCGTGCGGTGGCTTCTTGTTTGGCATTCCGTTGCTTTACACGATGGAGGTTTGGTGGGTTGGCTCTACGGCTCAACCACCGAGAATCATGATGGCGATCGCTGGTACCTTCATTGCCGTTTTTTGGCTTAACCGCACTGAAGGCTTTCGCAGAACGAGACGGTCTCGCCCCTATGAAGCGTTTATGGACACTGTAGAGGCAATGGCAATCGGCTTGCTCTGCGCGGCGCTGGTGCTACTGCTACTGCGAGAGCTGACCTTTGACACATCCCTGCGCGAGGCGCTTGGCAAGGTAATCTTTGAGTCAGTGCCCTTTGCTCTAGGGGTTGCATTGGCAGGTCACTTTTTGGGGGATACCCGTGAGGCTGAGCCGCCTAATGATCGCTCGCAGTCAAAGACGGAGGCAGCGGGTTCACTCAACGCGACCCTGGCTGATATCGGTGCAACGCTCATTGGTGCGATCGTCATCGGGTTTAACATCTCGCCTACCGACGAGATTCCGATGGTAGCTGCGGCTGTTTCAGCACCGTGGCTGCTAAGTATAATTGTGGCATCGCTGCTCATTTCTTATGGCATCGTGTTTGAAGCAGGCTTTTCCGATCAGCGTAAACGGCGGCAGCAGCAAGGTATTTTTCAACAACCTTTAAGTGAGACTGTAATGTCTTATCTGGTGTCATTGGTTGCAGCCGTGATCATGCTATGGTTTTTTGAGCGCCTGACGTTGAGTGACCCTTGGACAATGTGGTTAGAGCAAACATTGCTGCTAGGTTTACCAGCTACTATTGGCGGCGCTGCTGGCAGACTAACCTTATGAGTCAGCCTTCTCAAGCTTCTGACCCTAATAAACCGCAACCCAACCAGCCGCAACAGCGCTCGCGTGCCGAACGGATCACTTTTGGCATCGCGTCCTTACTCCTGGCAACTGTTGTAGGGCTAGTGGGCTATACCTGGCTGGATGAACAACAGCAACAACCACCGCTTCTCTCTGTCCTCAACACTGAACCAATTCGTGCTGCCAAAGGGCAATTTTACGTGCCGATTACAGTCACCAATAGCGGTGGTGATACAGCAGAATCAGTACACGTACTGGCAGAGCTACGTATCGGTGGCACGATTGTGGAAACAGGCACGTTAGAAATCGACTTTCTATCTAGCAAAGAGGAAGCGGAAGGGGCGTTCATCTTCAGCCGCGATCCCAGGCAAGGGCAACTGTCGCTACGAGTTGCTAGCTATAAGCTACCTTGAAGGCTGAAGAATCGCCCCGCGATCGTGTCCTCACTTTCGCTTATAGGGATGGCTCAGTTCAAGATTGTTGCAAGCAGTTTGAAACTCGTTTAATAACGATTCAGCATAGTGATTCAGCCATGATCAGGTAAGGTCAGGTTGCCACCTGCTCTAGCCTCTATATTGCAGGGAGTATCGCATTTCGCTCCAAAACAACAGTAGAGACGTTCCAGTGGAACGTCTCTACTAAAGGGAGTCTTTTAATTAGGCTTGTCTAATCACAACCCACTAACAACGATCTCCTAGACTACAGCCGCTGCTTCACGAGCTGCTGCTGCTTCATCGGGGTGAATGCCTAGACGTGTCAGGTTTACACGTCCCCGGTTGTCAATTTCGCGTACCTTGACAATCACTTCATCACCGAGATTCACTTCATCCTCTACCTTGCCGACGCGATAGTCTGCTAGTTGCGAGATGTGAATCATACCTTCTTTGCCAGGTAGGAACTCCACAAAGGCACCAATCGGAATCACACGAGTCACTTTACCGATATACACATCGCCCTGGTTGAGCTTGCGCGTCATGCCCTGGATGATGCTGCGTGCTTTCTTCGCCGACTCGCCATCGATCGACGAAATCGTGACAACGCCTGTGTCTTCAATGTCGATTTTGGCTCCCGTTTCTTCAGTAATACCTTTGATGGTTTTACCACCGGGACCGATGATCATACCGATCATCTCAGGGTCAATTTTGATGGTTAGCAAGCGGGGTGCAAACAGCGACATCTCAGTACGCGGCTGATTAATCGCTTCTAGCATCTTTGACAGGATGTGCAGACGGGCTGGCTTGGCTTCATTGATTGCTTGCGCAATAATCGCTAGCGGTAGTCCGTTGAGCTTCATATCAAGCTGAAGCGCCGTGATGCCTGTATCTGTACCTGCCACCTTGAAGTCCATATCGCCGAGGAAGTCTTCAATACCCTGAATGTCGGTCAGGATACGGATTTCGTCTCCTTCTTTAATCAAACCCATTGCCGCACCACTAACCGGTTTGGTAATGGGAACGCCCGCATCCATGAGCGCCAGCGTGGAGCCAGACACCGAACCCATTGACGTAGAGCCGTTGGACGACAGCACTTCAGAGACAACCCGCAGGACATAAGGGAAGTCTTCTTTTTTGGGCAAAACGGGAATCAGCGCACGTTCTGCCAGGGCACCATGACCCACTTCACGACGACCGGGGGTACGCATGGGTCGCGTTTCACCGACAGAATAGGGCGGGAAGTTGTAGTGGTGCAGGTAGCGCTTTTTCTCATCAGGATGAAGGTCATCCATTTCCTGAGCGTCGCCGGGAGTACCCAGGGTGACTACAGACAACACCTGCGTTAGCCCCCGATTGAATAAGCCACTGCCATGTACACGCGGCGGTAGCACACCAACCCGGCAGGAGATCGGACGCACTTCATCCAGTTTGCGACCATCGACCCGAATGCTGTCTTCAATCACCTGACGGCGCATGAGAGTTTTGGTAACTTCTTTGAATGTGTTGCTCAATGCTTTGGGCGCTTTTGCGGAAGCTACTTTCACTGGATCTTCATCAGGTAATTCGGCGATCGCAGCTATTACGGTTGCCTTAATTTCGTCCAGCGCAGCATCGCGAACAGGCTTATCTTTTTCAAAGCGACCGAGCACTTCTTTCACAGGTTGAGTAACGCGCTCTTTAATGAAATTTTCTAGCGTCAAATCAACTTCAGGCGGCGCTTCTTTGACCTGCTCAATGCCCAGTTCTTTTAACAAATCTAACTGTGCCTGAATCAAATCGCGCACGGCTTCATAGCCAAAGTCGATCGCTTCAATGATGTCTTGCTCGGGTAACTGGTTTGCTCCCGCTTCCACCATGATTACGCCTTCCGGTGTGCCTGCGACCACTAGATCCAGATCACCCGACTCGATTTCGCTGAAGGTGGGGTTAATGACAAAATCATCGCCGACCAAGCCAACGCGCACGGCTGCCATCGGACCATTAAAGGGTAGCTTTGCTAGCAGTACGGCGATCGATGCGCCTGTTACAGCCAGCACATCGGGCGGTACACGATCGTCCATTGACATTGTGGTCGCTACGACCTGAATATCATCCCGTAGCCAACTGGGAAACAGAGGACGCAAGGGACGGTCAATCAAACGGCTCGTCAGTGTTGCACGCTCAGGCGGACGACCCTCACGCCGCAAAAAGCCGCCAGGAATTCGTCCAGCCGCATACAAACGTTCTTCGTAGTCGACCAGCAGCGGGAGGAAGTCAATACCTTCTCGTCCGGCAGCACGGGTTGCAGTTACCAAAACGGCAGTGTCTTCTGATTCAATGAGGACGGTTCCTCCTGCCTGTGGAGCGAGTAAACCAACCTTTAGTCGAATATCCCTACCATCAAAGGATATCGACTTTTCAAACTCTTTCATGCCTTGTGCTATCCTTCTTTGTCACTCTTTTTGTTTTCTTTCGCAATCGTAGCATTGATATTCAGATACGGACTTGAATACAAGCGATCGCCAAAAGTGAGCAATTCAAAATGTTAAAAAAGTTTGAAAAAGCGCTTCAGCAGAGATGCAGAAATAGAAGTGAAAAGCCAGAAGCAGTCAGCGCTTCAGCTTCAGGATCTGTATTAGATGCGCTAGGCGGAAACAAGACAACCTGACGCACTATTAGGACTCTGACCTTCGGTTTCAGGTTGTACAATGTGTGGATGATGCAGAGGCGATCGCGGCGGTTAAACCTGGAATTGCAAACTTTCAGGAGTCTGTTTACTGCTGAGGTTTTCGCGCTCTGACTCTCTACACTCGGCTAGTTTTGTAATGAAATGTGTAGCAAAGAGGTGTGTTAAACGATCGCATAGGGCATCACTTCTGGAGTCAAAAGGTGCTGCAAGTGAAGAATGTACTCTTCGTTAGAAACTGTTAATCAGCGTGCTTCTCTTTGCTTTTAAGGCAGTTGCGTTAGGTTAAAGCTCTGCAACATTGCCTCTTACTACATGTTTTGAAGGCAGTGCTTACAGCGGTAATGCTAACCGCTCTACTAGTTCGCTCGAGTCAAGTTGTAAAACTGTTTGCATGATGATGCACGACGTTAAAAACCAGTAATGTATTGCCTCAGTACAGTAATACACCCGCTTTTTTCTCAGAGTTCTTATTGTCTTTCTCGATCGCCATAGCATCACCGCACTCACTTTTGTAACGCTTTCTTACGCTCAACTCTTTTCAGCGCAGACTGAATTTCTCTAACGCGCATGGCAATTTTACACGGTAGTTGGTTTGTTCATTCTCAAGCAGAAACCCTGACGCAAGCAGGAGTAGGGCAGGCTCCCATCGATCGTGCCGCTTTGTCTCATGGCTACCTGTTTCTTTGGGGCGAGGTTTGGCGCAGAATTACGCCTGAGATGCCCTATGCCCCTGGTTTCTCTGCATTAGAGGCGACGATCCAACCTCATCCCTTTGCGATGGCTCCCGCTGAACTGCTAGCGCTGCTGCGATCGCGGCAACAAGCCAATCATCTGCGTCTTCCAGCCTCACTGTTGGAGTCAGCGGCAGTGCCGGAGCTGACGGTTGCCAAAGCGAAGCGATCGCGCTCTAGTCAAAGCACGACTACGCTCGTAGCTAACCCCATTGCTACCGTGCCTGGAGTGTGGCAGAGCCATATGCTAGCGTCGCCATCCTGGGTTGCGGATGATGCCCTAGAGTTACCAGCAGGCGCGATCGTGCCGCAGCACTCTGCTGTTGTAGAGAGTGACCCAAGCCGCGATCGCTTTCTCTATCCCTGGCACGTTGAGGGGCTTTGCCTTGATCCGATCGCAGCCTTTGCCTTTCTCAATGCCTTGCCATTGGGCACTGTTGATGTGGATGATTCCTTCATTGGCGGTGATCTTCGCTTTTGGTCTCATGCCGCCCGCTGGAGTTTGGACTTACTGGCACGATCGAAATTTTTGCCTGGGCTGGAGAAGAGAGAGGAGAACGGCAGGAGTCTTGCTTGGGCACGGTGGCAGCCGTTGCTGGATGGTGCGGTCGATCAGGTGCGGTGGAAGCAGTTTGTGGATCGAATGCCCATTGCCTGTCGGCTGTATGAGCAAGAAGCAAAAAATGGGGGAGTAGGGACGCAGAGGGAACAAGAAGGAGTCATGCAATCTTCTCCACTCTCCGCGCCTCACTCCCCACTCGTCCTCCCACTCCCTACGCTGCCTCAGAGCCTCATCCATGCCTTTCTCAGCAGCACTCTTGATGCCCAGGTCAGGCTTTTGGCTCAACGTCACCCGTTACCAACCTCTACAGAAAAAATGCTGTCTGGGTCAGTGCGATCGTGGCTACAGGCATTGGGGGAAGAAGCGGCGATCGTGCGTGTAGCTGAGAACGCAGCTGGATTAGATTCCTTAGAGACGGCATTAGCAAACTGGACAGCTCCCTTGCAGCTTCAGGGCGTGCAGCAAAATCTGTTTCGTGCCTGTCTCTACTTACACCCGCCCGAATCTGGGCAGAATCAGTGGCGATTGGAATATTTTTTACAGGCGGCAGATGACGAGACGTTGCTGGTGACAGCCCCCACCATTTGGGGGAATCCCGTGGAGCAGTTGCACTACCGTGGTCGATCAATTGATCGACCACAAGAAACCCTACTGATGGGTTTAGGGCTTGCGTCTCGCCTTTATCCACCGATCGAACCCAGCTTGCAAGACCCTCGCCCTCAGTTCTGTTCGCTGACGGCACTGCAGGCATACGAATTTATCAAAGCAACCGCGTGGCGCTTACAAGATAGCGGACTAGGCGTTGTGCTGCCGCCAAGTTTGGTCAATCAGGGTGGCTGGGCAAGTCGTCTGGGGTTGAAGATTCAGGCACAGTCGGCAAAGCTCAACAAAGGACAGGTGCGGCTGGGTTTGCAAAGCCTGCTCAACTTTCGGTGGGAGTTGTCTATTGGCGGACAAAGTCTTTCCAAGGCGGAGTTCGATCGCCTGGTTGACCTTAAGGCACCGCTAGTCGAGATTAATGGTGAATGGGTCGAGCTGCGTCCCCAGGATATTCGCGCTGCCCAGACCTTTTTTGCCAGCCGCAAAGACCAGACCGCGCTTTCGCTTGAAGATGCGCTACGGATTAGCACGGGCGATACTCAGACGATCGAAAAACTGCCTGTCGTTAGCTTCGAGGCATCCGGTCCCTTACAAGAACTCATCACTACCCTCAGCGGCAATCGGCAAATTGAGGCACTGCCCACACCGAAAAACTTTCGCGGTGCCCTGCGTCCCTACCAGTCGCGGGGCGTTGGCTGGCTAGCTTTTCTGGAGCAATGGGGCTTGGGTGCCTGCCTTGCCGACGACATGGGCTTGGGCAAAACCATTCAGCTCATTGCCTTTTTACTACACCTCAAAGAGCAGAAAACTCTAGAGCATCCCACCCTGCTGGTTTGTCCAACGTCTGTGCTGGGCAACTGGGAGCGCGAGGTGAAGAAGTTTGGTCCCACGTTGACAGCCTTCTTGTACCACGGTGATAAACGACCACAAGGCAAGTCCTTTGCCAAAGCTGTGCAGGGTAAAGATCTCGTCATCACTAGCTATGCATTGGTTTCGCGCGATATCAAGGATTTGCAGCCGATTGCGTGGCAGGGCATCGTGCTGGACGAAGCGCAAAACATCAAAAATCCTGAGGCAAAACAATCGCAGGCAGTGCGACAGCTTGACGCTCAGTTTCGCATTGCACTGACGGGCACCCCAGTCGAAAACCGCCTGTCTGAACTGTGGTCAATTCTGGATTTCCTCAATCCTGGCTACCTGGGACCCAAAAATTTCTTTCAGCGTCGTTTTGCTACCCCGATCGAACGCTACGGCGATACTGCCTCTCTGCAAACCCTGCGATCGCTCGTTCAACCCTTTCTGCTCCGTCGTCTTAAGACTGATCGCGACATCATTCAAGACTTACCTGATAAGCAGGAGATGACCGTCTTCTGTGGGCTTTCGTCTGAGCAAGCTTCCCTCTACCAGCACACTGTCGATCGCTCCCTCGCAGAAATCGAAGCTGCCGAAGGCATCCAACGCAAAGGGATCATTCTGGCACTGCTAATGAAGCTAAAGCAAATTTGCAATCATCCAGCGCTTTTTCTCAAGGAAGAGGACGGAGGAAAGGATAAAGGTGGAGAAAGCAAAGATAAAGGTTCAAGGATAAAGGATAAAAGCAGTGATAGTAGTTTATTGAGCCTTAATACTTCGGCCTTTCTCACCCGCTCTGGTAAGCTCCAGCGGTTAGAAGAAATGATCGAAGAAGTGGTAGCAGAAGGCGATCGCGCCCTCATCTTCACGCAGTTTGCAGAATGGGGCAAGCTGCTAAAAGTCCATCTAGAGCGCCAGTTGGGACGCGAAACGTTGTTTCTCTACGGCAGCACGTCTAAGAAGCAGCGTGAGGAAATGGTCGATCGCTTCCAGCATGATCCGCAAGGACCGCGCATCTTCATCCTGTCGCTGAAAGCAGGCGGTGTCGGCTTAAACCTGACTCGCGCCAATCACGTTTTCCACTTCGATCGCTGGTGGAATCCTGCGGTCGAAAATCAAGCAACCGATCGCGTCTTCCGCATCGGGCAAACGAAGAATGTCCAGGTACACAAGTTTGTTTGCAATGGCACCCTTGAAGAGAAGGTGCATGAACTGATCGAAAGCAAAAAGGCATTGGCAGAAAACGTCATCGGCGCAGGCGAAAACTGGCTGACTGAGCTAGATACCGATAGTTTGCGAGATTTATTGCTGCTTGACCGTAGTGCCATTATTGGTGATGAATAAGGTACATCACACGCTGCAATACTGCTAAGCTACTCTAAAAAAGTGCCGCTTTTAATAAACTCCTAGAGGCACTCTCGTGGGGGGCTACTTGACTAGTCGATCGATGCGTTCTCGAATGGTCAGAGCAATGAGAGAGCGGATTAAAAACAGTGTGCCTAAACCTGCCAGCCCAAAGGCAGCAAACGCCCAGACTTTATATGCGCCGACCAAGAGAACCGCTCCAGAGAGTAGTGAAAAACCAGTCAAGCAAGCATAGGTCAGACTTTTCAAAGCAAGGTTAATGGTTTTGATGGCACGATCGGTTTCGAGCGATCGCGATCGTAGCTCTACTTCTCCCTGCTCCAGTCGTTCTTCCAGTCGTTGAATCAGACGCTCAGTTGGACTTGGCTGACGGAGTTTGTAGGTAATGTATTCACGGGCTTGCTTCGTCAATTCACCAAGACCAATGCCACTACTCTGCCCCTTGGCGATCGTAATGCTTTTGACAAAAGGCTTGGCAGATTCCATCAAGCTGTAGTGGGGGTCAAGGTCGCGGGCAACCCCATCTAAGGTGGTCAGTGCCTTGAGGATAAAAGTCATCTTAGCAGGCAAGCGAAAGGGCTGTTGGGCAAACAGCGCCGACACTTCTTGCTTTACCTGGCTAAACTCTTGAAGCGCGATCGGCTTCTCGGTAAAGCGCTCTAGCACAAATCCCATCACGCGACGAATGGGAGCCATATCTGAGGCAGGCTCGATCAGTCCCATCGTTGTTAGGGTGTGAATTACCTGATCCGTATCTTTCCGCAGCACAGCGAAAAAGGTACGTACCATTTGATCTTTGTCGATCGACTTGACTTCTGCCATCATGCCGAAATCGTAGAAGATCAAGCACCCATCTGGACTGACAGCCATATTACCGGGATGGGGATCAGCTTGAAAGAAACCGTCCTGCAATAACTGCTTGAGATACGAGCAAATGCCAAGTTGATTGATTTCTTTGACGTTAATGCCGATCGCCTCCAGACTCTGGCGATCGTTGATCTTAATCCCTGGCACATAATCCATCGTCAGCACTTTTTTGGTGGTGTATTTGGGGTACACCTTGGGGGCAGTGATACGTGCATGGTCACGAAAGTTATAGCGAAAGCGATCGGCGTTGATGGCTTCTTGCACGTAGTCAATTTCTTGATACAGCACCAGCGCAAACTCTTCGTAGATTGCTTCCAGGTCGTACTCCCGCGTCCAGGGGAGGTAGCGCTGGCAAAAACGTAGCAACCGTCGCAGCACTCTCAAATCGAGGTCGAAAAGGGTATCGAGTCCAGGACGCTGCACTTTAATCACAATATCTTCGCCTGTATGGAGCCGTGCTTTATGCACCTGTCCCAGGCTAGCTGCCGCGATCGGGTTTCGGTCAAAGTCACGATACAGCGTATAAAGCGGGCTGCCTAGCTCCGATTCAATAATCGCGATCGCCTCATCTGCACTAAACTCTGGCACCCGATCTTGAAGCTGTCCTAGCGCCTGAATGTACTCTGCTGGCAGTAAATCGCCCCGCGTTGACAACGCTTGCCCGATTTTAATAAACGTCGGACCTAAATCGAGGAGCGTGCCTACCAGCCACTGAGCGCGTCGGTTACGGTGTTGCGGGAAACGTCGGGCGATCGTGTCATCCCACCACAAATACCACATCAACCGTGCCGCAGACAAAAAGATGTCTGTCTGACGTGCTAACAACGATTGTTTGGCACGTTGCCATCGGAGTGATTTTGGCGCGGCAGACTTGAGCATACTATTGACTATATTCCATTTAGCCCCTGTGACTAGTAGCCCTTCCGAATCCCTGATCGCTTAAAACGTTGAGGATTTGGCTTCTGGGCTACAGCACTTTCGGGTTGTCAAAGGGTTTGCGGTAAGGTCAGCGTAAAGCATGTTGCAAACGTGTGGGTATCGTCAATGCGATGGCTAGAGGCGCTAATGTCACCGTTGAGATGCAACACCAACGATTTCACTAGCGCTAAACCTAAGCCTGTCCCCTGTACTGCCTTTTGGGTGGCAATTTGAGAGCGCTTAAATTTGTCGAAGATAAGGGGTAGCTCATCGGGGGCAATGCCCTGCCCAATATTGCGAAGCGTCACAATGATCTGGTTTATTGCTGACTGGTGTTTAGCTGACTCTGCTTTAAGCGCGACATGAAGCTGAACACAACTGTTTTGATCAGCATATTTACCAGCATTAGTCAGTAGCTCAAATAAAATGCGGTGCAGGCTGTTGCGATCGCTTAATAAGCGCAGTGATCGCCGGGGAAGTTTGACTTCCAACGTTAGCCCTTTTGCTGACCACTTTTGCTGAAAGAGCCGAGTCAAGTCGTGAATTAATGCTTTCAAATCGATTTCTTGCGGACTCATAGCAATCTGGTTTGACTCCAGTTCTTGCAGCCCTAGCAGGTCGTTGATGAGGCTAGTTTCCTGGGCGCACTGCTGTTCTAAAATATCCAGATAGCACGCACTGCGTTCAGCCGACAAACCCATCTGCCGCAACATCCGAATTGCCAACGTCATGCTGGTAAGCGGTGTTCTCAATTCATGACTGACGGTGCTAAGAAATTCATCTCGTGCCTGGTTTAGCTGTCGTAGTTGATCAAGCTGATGACGGGTGCGATCGTACAGCTTTGCCTGCACCGCCAGGCTCGCGCGCAACTCAGCCGTGCGCTTTTCGACCAGTGACTGCACTTGCCGTAAGGTTTCTGCTTGAATAATGGCTGTACTCACTTGGGCACCCACCAGTTGCACCAGTTCTAACTCTGCAGGCTGCCAGACGCGAGGCTGATCATGCTGAAAAACAAGAAACCCCAGGATGGTTCCCTGGCTCTCTAATGGCATCATCAGGAGCGCAGGCAATGACTTTAGATCAAAGGCAGCAGCAGCTTCTCCTTCCGCATCAAATGTAACAGCATCCAGCGGAGCTGCTGAGTTGCTACTAAGGATAAACGGGCTGCGGGGATGTAAAAACGCCTGTTGACAAAGCGTACACTCGGATAACCAAAACGACTGATTGATAGCAGTTGGCAGGGCAGAGGGCGACGCTGCCGTACTTGCTTGCAGTGGGTAAGTCGCCTCAAAGGGTGTATCACTCAGCCACTCGTAGGCTACATTCACCCTTACTTTAGGTTGCTCGACCTGAGCATGGTTGCGAAAGAGAGCGTCCCAGTGTTTTAAGCGTAGGAGCATACCGCGTTTCACTTGCAGCGCTGATGCAGTGTCATCTGTAGCAAGTTTAAGGATGTCGTTAAGGTCAGACGCGTTGTGAATGGCTAACGTAAGCTGATTAACCACTCGCTGGTACTGCATCTGCTTGTGGAATTGCTGCTGCAATTGAAGCTGATCGAAGATGCTGGCAACCTGATGAGACACGGTTTGAAGTCCTGCGATTTCTGATTGATTCCAGGTCTGAGTGCGCGATCGCATTAAACTAATGACTCCATGCACATGATCTGGAAGATGCATTGTTGCACTAGCAATAGCTCTTACAGGCGGCAAGGATGTCCGCAACTGTTTAATAGACTGCCAGACTTTACAGGTTTTACTTGCGCTTGGCGCTGTAACAGGACGCGATCGTACAGCCTCTATCCCATTGCAAGGTATCAGTGCAGTTTCAGCCAGCCAGTTGCCAAAGTAATCAGACGCTACTTCTAGCGGTTGCAGCGGTAACAGTGGTGCATCTGCGAACCAGCCAGTGGCTCGAACTTTAGCTGTTGTTTCGTCAGAAAGGATGATCGCACAACCATCTGCGTTGAAGGCTCTGCCAATACAAGCAGCCATATCAGCTAACATCTGGCTGTCATCAGCCTGCTTGACTGCAACTTGTAGCAGTTGGTGCGATAGGTTCACCAGGTTTACAGTCTGTTGCAAGGGTGAATCTATAGCATCCTTTGGCAGCAGAACTTTAAGGGGTTTGGCTAATGTCGATCGCGTTGCTTCTGCTACGGTTGACGATGTTTCACGATGAAGATCGCTCACTAGAATGCAGTTTTCTGTAATGTATGCGCTATCGACCATAACCCCTTTGCCGTTCGATACTACTGTATGTTGCCGAACCGCTCCTGTTAGATTCAGGATTCCCAAACTGGTAGAACCACTAGCGAGGGCGGGACAGAAATCTGCACCGTGTTGCAAGGATTACCAGCAGGTGGAACGACACTTAGTGACGCTCGTCACTTCCGTTGGCTTTAGCGTAGACTAGCTAGTGGCTGACGGTAATCCGTGAATTCCTGCTTTTCTATTGCCACTACCTGTTCTACTGCTGGCGTTGCTCTTCGCTATGTGGCGATCGTACCTATCAGGAAGCTGCTATAACCGTTAGAGGTACCCAGGCTTGGCTCTGGCTGAGTCATATCTGACTGAGTGATAGTGAATGAACGCTGATAATTTGCTTCTAGATTCGCGTTTGGCAACTGTGGCGAGTACGGGGTCTGCATTCGTTTCGCCGCGTGTTATTGGCACGGTGAAAGGACCCGGTGAAACTGGCAACCAGTATGTCTTTATCACGGCTGACAATCGCTCGGTCAAAATTGGCGAGTTTGTCTTCTATGAAGTTGTGGTGCCAGAACGAGAATATGAGTCGGCGCTACAGATCTTAGGCAAAATTTCGGCACGCTGTTTAATTGATCACTTACCCGATCGTATTTTTGCGGATACGGAGATTAGTCCCGAGACGATCGCGGCTCTCGTTGGTTTTACCTACAACAATCCAGAAATCTACGAGATCACGGTAGATGTGGTCGGCTACTTTGACTCAAATCTGGGGTTTATGAACCCACGTCGTACACCTAATCCAGGTGCAAAGGTTTACCTGGCAGATGATGTCATGCTGCGGCGGGTGCTGAATAAGAAGCAACCAGGTGAGGTCGGTGCAGCCCATATTGGTTCGCTGCTGCTGCGGGAGTCAGATGTGCCTGTAGCGCTAGACGTCAAGGAGCTAGTCAGTACCCACATGGCGATTCTGGCGGGTACTGGGTCAGGCAAATCATATACAGCAGGCGTGCTAATTGAAGAACTGCTGCTGCCGCATAATCGCGCTGCTGTGCTGGTTTTTGATCCGCATGGAGAATACGGTACGCTTACAGATATGCGAGGGCATCCAGCCTTTCAAGGGAGCGATGGCTACACGCCGAAGGTAAAAATCCTCACGCCAGAAGATATTCGGATTCGGGTATCGTCGCTGGACTACTACGACATTATGACGCTGCTGCCAGATATGAGCGATCGCCAGCAGTCGATTCTCAACAAAGCCTATCGGTTGCTGCAACGCCACAAACAAGGAGAACATCGCTGGGGCATTCAGGATTTGATTGCAGCGGTGCGTGAAGCGGATATGCAGGTGGATGAAGAGGGCAACGAGAAGTCGGGTTCATCAGCTCCGGCTTTGGAATGGAAGCTAGAGCGATTGGAGCGATCGCAGTATTTTCATACGTTTGAACATACCGTTGCACCCAGGGATTTGTTTGAGCCTGGGCAAGTAACCGTCTTGCAAATGAATGAAATCAGCCAGGAAGAACAGCAGGTAATCTGTGCAGCAGTGTTGCGCCAGTCTAACCAGGCACGCATGAACACGCAGCGAGAATTGATTAAGCCTGAAGACGAAAACTTCTTGCCCTATCCCGTCTTTATCATTGTGGAAGAAGCGCACCGCTTTGCACCTGCCAATGAACCGTCACGCTGTAAGGCTGTACTGCGAACAATCCTAAGTGAAGGACGTAAGTTTGGTTTAGGTATGGGGCTGATTACTCAGCGTCCTGGCAAAATTGACTCAGATGTGCTGTCGCAGTGCATGAGCCAGTTCATTATGCGGATTGTCAATCCTGTAGATCAGGAGAGCCTGAAGTACGGTGTAGAGGCAGCAGGGCGCGATTTGCTGAAAGAACTGCCTGCCTTAACTAAAGGGCAGATCATTGTGGCGGGTGCTTGTGTCAATACACCTGTACTGTGTAAAGTACGGCAGCGGCTCACAAAGCACGGTGGCGAGACGCTTAATGCGCCAGAGATGTGGCAAAAGCACTTTCAGGAACACCATGCCCGAGATCGCCAGATTCAACAGGCTCCGGTAGCAGCCCGTCCGCGATCGCAGACTGTACGTGGGGTCAGTATCGAGTAGTGCCTAATCGCGTCTGCCTGATTCAACCAAGCACTACTTCTCAAAGCTCACTGGAGCACAGGATCTGCTGTCGTATCAGCAGGTGTCTCTACGGGCTGTTCATTTGCTTTCATAAGCGCCATTTCCTTGTTTTTGCGATACGCAACGACCCGATCCTGCGCTGTTACGTAGCGACCGTCCTCACTTGGCACGTTTGCCATCAGGTCTGAAGCACGCTGCCAACGGGCTGCTAATTCAAGCCACTGTGCTGGTGATTGCGCTGTCAAACCCTCTTGTGATGCCTGCTCCGCAATTCTTACGGCGATCAAAAAGGAGTCCTGCGGTTTTGGTGTAGGCTCAGCGGTAGGACTGGCAAGGGTTGTTTGAGTTGGTGTCGCTGCTACCGGTGAGCTAGACGGGCTTGCGATCGCCGTTGGTTTTGCAGCGTGCCAACTGTAAAATGCCCAGCCTCCTAACAGCAGCAAGATGCTTGCACTTGCGCCCCCAACCAGTCCTCGCCAAAATTGGCGTTGTTCGCGCTGCTGTCCGCGGGTGCGGGTGGGTAAGTTTGTTTTTTGAGGGGCTGTGTTTTGATGCCACTCATTCAAAAGATGCCGCAGAAGGTTGGCTTTATTCAGCGTAATTTCTTGTGACCAAAGAAGCTGATTTTCGGGATCACGACTAATTTCATCGAGCCAAAGCAACTGTTGCTCTCGCACAATGCGGCTGTTGATATTGACGCGGCGAATATTACGGGGAGCGATCGCCTCCAACGTTTGCCGAACTTGCCCAATCAGTCCTGACGGCTCTAGTTGTTCTGGAGTCGCTGCTTCACAAAGGACTTGCAGCACTCCATCTGCGAAAATAGCACGTGTCCGTACGCCAGAATCAGCAAGTCTTTCGTTGAGAACTTGAATAATGGCAGCAACACTGCCCTGATTCGCTTGTTTGACGATGTCGTTCACTGTGCTTGTCATGGTTGAACACTCTAAATTGACCCCGATCCCTTAAAAGGAAGCGATAGTAACCTTTGATTCAAGATACTCCAATTTAGCCAAAGGAGAGTCAATTCGCTGGTTCAGATAATGCCGAAAAGCATTGAAAACAGCAATTCCTTTGATAGAAAACTTAACGCTCTGGCGCAATTTTGCGGTTGTCAAGCGCCTTGCCAATGGTGGGGGCTCAGCTTGCTACGTGGAGACAGTGGTTATGTTACTAAAAAATATGATCGCTTCAAAGTGCTGGCTCACAAGTGTAGCATTCATGTTTTTAGATGATGGCAATCATTAAAGCGCCGGACTTGCCAGAGATCTGTGTTAAAGCGATTTTGATCAGAACAATGCCACCGTGACTGGTCAATCCAAAACTCAAATAAGGCAGTATTGTTTGCGCGTAACCGCCAAGAGCGATCGCATCCCATCAACTCGGCTACCAGATGCTGCAAAATCCAACTATGAGTAATGATCCAGATTTGATCCCCATTTTGGTGCTGCTCAAAGAGTGTCTGAATGAACTGGTGAGCGCGATTTCTGGCAGCTTGAGGCGTTTCAGCACCTGGAATTTGGATCCAGTCAGGAGACGCTTCCAACGCACGGCATAGATCAGGATAGCGGCTGACTGCTTCTGCCCACGTAAGCCCTTGAAAAATGCCGTTCTGAAATTCTTTGAGTTCATCAGCGTAGACAACCGCGATCGCTCTAGGCTCGTCTAGCACGTCAGCAGTTTCAGCACTGTCAATCAAATCACTGACAGCAGCAGGCAGGGGTGCTGTCTGAAAGTGATCCAGCAAAATCTGTGTTGTCTCCGCTGTTCGCTTAAGGGGACTACTGTAAATATGGGACGGATACCACGCCTCTGCCAGCAGACTATGGGCGAGTTTCTCCGCTTGCTGCTTGCCATCACTAGAAAGCGCGTAGTCACCATGTCCCTGCATCCGTTTTTCTTGGTTCCCGGTGGACTGAGCATGACGGATAAAGAGTAGCTTCATGACTCGATGCATGAACTGATCCTGTTAAGCGAGTAAGGTTAATTGCTAAAGCGAGCCTTGAGACAGCTCTGGCTTTAACTGTAACCTCGTTTTTGCTAACATCGTCTTGCAAAAAAGCAGATAGGGCACTGTACATCGTGCCTCACTTGTTTGTACTTTGATCGGCGATCGCGCAAGGGCTTAAAGCGTCAGCCATAACATCTGCCCTATTAGAGACTTTAACTAACAAGCTATCAGCCTTGTAAACTTGAAGAGCCTTAGCCTGGTATGACCGTCCTATGCTTTTTACACAACTACCTAAGAAGCAATTTCCTCTCTCTAAGAATCGGATGGTTCGTCTGAGGGCAGAGGATAGTCTGGTAAGGCTTGCTCGATCAAGTGCTCCTCTAGCAAAACACCGGCGGCGATTAGGTCGCCGGTAAGACGTTTCGCTACATGTTCTTGGGGGTCGAATAACATCAGCAGACCCTGCGCTTCCATCTCGTTGATGACCTGCGTCACGACTGCGATCGACTGCAATCGAATTGACTGTGACATAGTTTTTAGCTCAGAAAATTACTTTCCCATGCGGGTCCTTCATTCCAACCCATGGAATAGTCAAAGCATTTAGCGATCGCTGTGCCATTCCAGATTCAGCCACGCTCTTATAAGAGCAAGCAATAAACGTAAGAGCGCTCAGCAAAAGCGAGAAATGTCGTCACCTACTACCTCCGCCAGATAGGACAAAGAGCGGAAGCGTAGTACGACAAATTCTTCATAAAAAGGGTTGAGCTTACAAAGGGGCGGAACGGAGAGTATGGTGCGCCCAAAAAGCTTAAACGTTCGCTCAAACGGACACCGTGCTGGAATCAAAAAGCAAAGCATTCGTGCTGAGGTGCGATCGCTAATCTCTATTTGAGATAACCAGCAGCGAAGTGGTTGTAATAACGTTAAGTGCGGAGCAAATCGACCTGTTCTTGACTGCTCCAAAGTAGACATCTGCTGCATGAAGTGAGCATCTTGAGGCTGGTCAGTCGTGTAGCAAGTTGAAGGCAAAACCATAGCTCACTTATGTTGAGTTGTTCATGAGAGAGGTAAAAGGGTCTGTACATAATGATTAAAACAGTGGGTCTTCACCCATGCACAAGTTAGCAATAGCTGCAAATGATTGCAATCTTTATTAATAGAATCGAGCGATCGTTACACAGTTTTACATTCCTCTCAGTGATACCCGTAGATTGCTCTAGCTTAGTAAAAGGCACTCCAACTGAGCAGATAAGCTTGGTTGACAGCACTAAGTAAAACGAGGGCGCACTTTGGACTATGAGAGCACTACGATCGCCGTTTCAAAATCTGAGGCGCAAGGAGCTAGTCTAATTGCACTATTCAGCAATCAGTTCTTGCAATGGACCCTAAAGCAAGGAGAGCTTTGCAAAGTAGAAGTCGTATAAGTTAACACGAGGACAAAAAAGCTTATTTCTGTTAGCAGTAAGGCTCTGGACCCTTTGCTTAGAGCAACCAACTGCTCGTAGACAGCTCCACCTGAGCCACTACAGGCGTGAAATTAAATTCAATACCTACCCAGTAGTGATCAGGTAGAACAGGATACGGTGGTCGCGCCATCAGTGCTCAGCTAAACAACGAAATCTTTGTCTAGGGACAATGCTCATATACAACCTTTGATCTCACTATCTTAAACTCATTAACAACAGCCATAAAATTGAAGGAAGGACTATAAACGAGAACGGTTAACGGTTATAGACCAAACCCCAACCTTTCAACGTGGCACCCAATACCACAGACGATCCTATAAACGAGAACGGTTAACGGTTATAGACCGAACCAATACCCCAAAGCAAAGAGCGCTTCCTCATGTGAGGAAGCGCTCTTTGCTTAATCAATCAATCAACTGAATCAGTGGAACAGTCGAGCCGTCGTCAGTCGACTAACCGTTGATAGCAGG
>NZ_JACJOZ010000100.1:0-94454 GCF_014695795.1 Phormidium sp. FACHB-592 | reverse complement strand
CTCATCGGTCAGGTCACTGTCGTAGTAAGGCTGACTCATATCCTCAAGCCATGTAGATGTCACTCTTCTGGTATCGCGCCTTTGTGACCGTAGTTGTCTTCTACTTCACATACATTTACAAACAGTTTCTTAGTGCCAGTCGTTGTTTTGGCGGCGGTCTTTTTGGCTGTGCCGCTAGTTTTGGTGGCTTTGGTTGTTTCAGTCGCGGCAGAAGTGCTAGCTTTGCGCGCTCGCCCTACCTTCTTCGTTCTCGCCTTTGCGTTGAGGGCTTCAACCGCTTTTGGCAGGGCGATCGCCTTCCCACCCTTTACCGTTCAAATTGGCTGAGATCGGACAGAGCGCGATTGCTCGGATAAGGCAAGGGCGATCGTCAGGGTTGCTGTACTGAACAATCGGACAGATCTTTGGCTTTTTTCACAAATTTGTTGTCGAACGTATAGAGGGTTGAACAACTCTGACTTTTAGCTAAATGAAATGCATCCGCAAAATCCAAACCTTGCTCGTGCCACTGTAAAACTTGTGCCATTAAACTGGCGTTTTCAAGTTGCACATTAGGCAACCCAAAAAGTTTGCTTAACGCTCGGCAGTTCTCATCCGGTTTGAACTGGTAAGCAAATCTTAAAACCCATTCCGTTTCAAGAATGACTGCATCCGCGATAAAAATAGCTTGCTCTTGAAACAGCTTGAGGCTTTTGTTGTACTGCTGTTCATCGTCTTGCGTCAGCAGGCGTACAAGCACATTCGTATCAACGGCAATCATGCCACTGCTCCAGGAAACCCTGCTGCACAGCGTTTTCGATGTCATCAAGACTCTTTGGCTTATCTTGATAGTGCAAACAGCCTGCAACGTCTGCCAGCGTCGTTTCTTGGAAGGGCTTTTTGGGTTTTAGCAAAATGCCGTCGCCAAAGGCAGTAGCAATGAGTTCTTGCCCAGCTTCCCAATGATGGGCAGCACGCAATGCCTTGGGAATAATCACTTGTCCCTTACTGGATAAGCGAGTGGTTTCCATTGAACGACCTGTAGGATAAAAAGTAAGAAAGATGTAAGAATTCTAGCAGCGCGATTGTCCCCCTTGAAATGACATCGACGGCAAAACCCTCGGCATCAATTTTTTAACCCTTGTGTTGCGCGAGCGCCTCTTCCTCTTACCGAGCAAATAGTCTGCGATCGCGTTCGTAGCGTTAGGACAAGATCACGTCGTAGAGGCTTTTTTGCTGGTGGTGGATTTTTTAGTGGTGGTTTTCTTGGCGGTTGTCTTTTTGGTGCCAGTCGTTGTTTTGGCGGCGGTCTTTTTGGCTGTGCCGCTAGTTTTGGTGGCTTTGGTGGTTTCAGTTGCGGCAGAAGTACTAGCTTTGCGCGATCGCCCTGCCTTCTTCGTTCCCGCCTTGGCGTTGAGTGCTTCGACAGCCGTTGGCATCGCGATCGCTTCGACGGTTTCGCCTTCGGGTAGCGAGGCATTCACCTTGCCGTGCTTAATGTAAGGACCATAGGGACCATCGTAAATATTGACAGGTTCACCGTCTTCGGGGTGAGCACCTAATTCACGGAGGGGTTTAGCGGCGGCACGTTTGCCCCGTCCGGTTTTAGGTTCTGCCAGCATTTCGAGGGCGCGATCGAGGGTAATCGTCAGAACATCATCGCCTGCTTTGATCGAGCGATACTCCTTCACGCCCTTCCCCTGATCCAGCACCACATAGGGACCAAAGCGGCCTAGGCTAGCCTGAATTTTGCCCCCTAGTTCGGGATGCGTACCCAGGAGACGAGGCAGTTTGAGCAAACCAACCGCTTGTTCGAGGGTCAGCGTGTCAGGCGTTACGCCTTTAGGCAAAGAAGCACGTTTAGGCTTGGGGTTCGCGTCTGATTCATCGCCAAGCTGCACGTAGGGACCATACGCACCGATTTTCAGGTAGATGGGTTCGCCTGTTTCGGGATGCAGCCCAACTTTATCGGGTCCTTCGGTTTTTTGGCGGAGTAAGACTTCGACCTGCGCGGGATCAAGATCGGCAGGAGTCAAATCTTTGGGAATCGAGGCTTTGACTGAGCCATCGCCGTTTTCAGCTTCGATATAAGCACCGAAGCGACCAATCCGCACTTTTGCTGCCAGGTTCTCTAAATCGACCGTGCGAGCTTCTGTTGGATCGATCTCGCTTTCGCGTTCTTTGACCTGCGTTTCTAGCCCGGTTTCGCCCAGATAAAACTCTTTCAGATACGGGAGCCATTCAACTGCGCCCGTGGAAATTTCGTCCAGGGCATGCTCCATACGAGCGGTAAAGCTGGTATCTACAAGGTCGGGAAAGTGTTTTTCTAGCAGTGCGGTGACGGCGAAGGCGGTGAAGGTGGGCACCAGAGCATTGCCGACCATGTTGGCGTAGCCCCGATCGATAATCGTGCCAATAATGCTGGCATAGGTGCTGGGGCGACCAATGCCTTCGCTTTCCAGCGTTTTGACCAGAGAGGCTTCGGTAAAGCGGGCAGGCGGTTGAGTTTCGTGCCCGATCGCTTCCAGATCAGCGCAGTTTGGCGTGTCGCCTACCTGGAGCGGGGGCAGAATGATTTCCTGATCTTCGATCGCCGCATTAGGATCATCTGACCCTTCTACATAAGCGCGGAAGAAGCCTGCAAAGTCAATCCGCTTGCCACTGGCACGAAAGCCAGCATCCTCAACCTGTATTTGCACAGTGACGTTGGTCTGGCGCACTTCTGCCATTTGAGTCGCCACGGTACGCTTCCAGATTAGGTCGTAGAGACGAAATTCTCGGTCTTTCAAACCCGTTTGCTGCGGTGTACGGAAGACGCTGCCAGACGGACGAATTGCTTCGTGAGCTTCCTGTGCGCCCTTGCTTTTGGTGGAGTATTGGCGCGGTTCAGGGCTGAGATACTCGGCACCATACATCGACTGCACACAATCACGAGCGGCTGTAATTGCTTGCTGAGAAAGGCTTACAGAGTCTGTCCGCATATAGGTGATGTAGCCTTGCTCGTACAGACTTTGCGCGGTACGCATGGTGTCACGAGCAGAAAGACCAAGTTTGCGGTTGGACTCCTGTTGCAACGTGGAGGTTGTAAACGGGGGCGAAGGCTTGCGGGTGGTGGGGCGCTCTTCCAGATTTGTGACTGTCCAGGGGCGATCGCGAATGCGATCGTGCAACGTCCGCGCTTCCGCTTCACTCAGCAGCACTACGTTACGTCCTGCAATCACCTGTCCGGTTGCCTCATCAAAGTCACTGCCGTTGGCAACGCGCACACCTGCCAGCGTCACTAACCGCGCTTCAAAGGCTTGCTTCTCCTGACTCTTGGCTCCCGACTCTTGACTGGCTGCCTCTAACGTCGCTTTCAAATCCCAATAGCTGCCCTGCCGGAAGGCTCGTCGCTGGCGCTCTCGTCTGACCAGTAGGCGCACTGAAACTGACTGCACCCGTCCGGCGGATAACCCAAAGGCAATTTTTTTCCACAGTAGGGGGGAGAGGGTATAACCGACGAGACGATCGAGAATCCGGCGCGTTTCCTGAGCACGTACCAACCGTTCATCCACATCACGACAATTGGTGATGGATTGGCGAATTGCTTCTTCCGTGATCTCATGAAACACCATGCGCTTAATGGGCACGGTGGGCTTCAGCAGTTGCAGCAAGTGCCAGCTAATGCTCTCCCCTTCCCTGTCTTCGTCCGTTGCCAGAAAGAGTTCGTCTACGTCTTTAAGCGCTTCTTTTAATTCTTTGACAATTTTCTTCTTGTCCTGTGGTACGACATACAGCGGCTCGAAGTTTGCCTCCACGTTTACGCCCAGCGGTGCCCACTTTTCGCCCTTAACGCTTGCCGGAATCTCACTTGCAGATTGGGGCAAATCACGGACGTGCCCCATGGATGCCTCGACCCGATAACCCGCAGGCAGGTAGTTACGGATGGTGCGCGCTTTGGTGGGGGACTCAACGATGACAAGCTTTGACATGGGTGGGAATCGTTAACACTGAAAAGAATGGGGCAGTGAGCAGGTGTCTTACTCTCTCTTATAGCTAATCTTGCCGAGACTACCAGAGAGAAGTGAGTATTTCCTGAACTATCTTTTGAACGGTGGCAGGTGCAATCTCGCACTCATATTTGGCTAGATGGACAGCTAGAAAGGGCATTCAGTTTCTTTAACGGGAGGCTAAACAATGCCTGAAGACGATCGTGTACGGAACGAGCCTAACTGAAGCTAACTTTAAACCCAATGTGACAAACCGAATGCGGCTAACTACAGCACTACACCAAATTGCGATGTAGAATCCACTGTAGAGGATTTCTGACTCGTGCGCCTCCTTGTTCATTCAACGAGAACGATCGCACGTCCTCTTAACGTAACCCTAACACCGTATTCATAGAGCTAGACCTCATGGATTTTGCCACGCTTGCTGCCCAGCTCAATACCGGGGCGATTCTGCCAGAAGGCATTGTGATTCTTACCCTCATGCTTGTCATTGTGGGGGACTTGATTGTAGGGCGAACTGCCTCCTCGCGTTGGACACCCTCTGTGGCGATCGGGGGGCTTTTAGCTGCTGTGGTTGCCCTCTACTACCAGTGGGATGCGGCTGACCCGATCGCCTTTCTGGGAAGCTTCAACGGCGATTCGTTGAGTGTCCTTTTCCGAGGCATCATTGCGCTATCGGCAGTGATCACCGTTTTGATGTCGGTCAGCTACATTAATCAGTCTGGTACAGCTGTAGCAGAGTTTCTGTCGATTTTACTTACAGCGACGATCGGCGGGATGTTTTTGTCGGGCGCAGACGAACTGGTCATGATCTTCGTCTCGCTTGAAACGTTGAGTATTGCGTCGTATCTTCTAACGGGCTATACCAAGCGCGATCCCCGCTCGAATGAAGCCTCATTAAAGTACCTGCTGATTGGGGCATCCAGTTCTGCTATTTTCCTTTATGGTCTTTCGCTGCTATATGGGCTGTCGGGTGGCGAAACAACGCTCAGCCGCATTGCCGCTAACATTGCAGAGACAGGCTCTTTACAGTCGCTAGGGCTGGTGATTGCGCTGGTGTTTGCGATCGCGGGCATTGCCTTTAAAATTGCTGCTGTCCCATTCCATCAGTGGACTCCAGATGTGTACGAAGGTGCGCCAACACCCGTCGTTGCGTTCCTCTCTGTCGGCTCTAAGACGGCTGGTTTCGCTCTGGCAATTCGCCTGTTGGTGACAGCATTCCCCTTACTAACAGACGAGTGGCATCTGGTGATGACCGTGCTGGCAATTCTAAGCCTCATCTTAGGAAACGTTGTCGCACTGGCACAAACCAGTATGAAGCGGCTCCTAGCATATTCTTCGATCGGTCAGGCTGGCTTTGTCATGATCGGGTTGGTCATCAATAGCGATGCTGGCTACGCCAGTTTGCTCTTTTACCTGTTTTCGTACCTGTTCATGAACCTGGGCGCGTTTATCGGCGTGATTTTGTTCTCTCTGAGAACGGGTACTGACCAGATCAGCGAGTACGCAGGCTTGTATCAGAAAGATCCGCTCTTGACGCTCTGCCTGAGCATCTGTTTGCTCTCTTTGGGTGGCATTCCACCACTGGTAGGCTTTTTCGGTAAGATCTATCTTTTCTGGGCTGGTTGGCAAGCGGGTGCGTATGGCTTGGTGCTGCTGGGGCTAGTGACTAGCGTGATCTCGATTTACTACTACATCCGCGTCGTCAAGATGATGGTGGTTAAAGAACCGCATGAGATGTCGGAGTCTGTGAAGAACTATCCCCCTATCACCTGGGATTTACCGGGGCTGCGATCGCTCCAGGTTGGTCTAGTGATGACGGTGATTGTTACCTCACTTGCGGGCATTCTCTCCAACCCGCTGTTTACGCTGGCAAATAATGCTGTCATGCAAACACCAATGCTGGAACTCTCTCTGACCGCCAGCAAGGAGACGATGACAACTCAAGTCGCTAAAGCAGCGGCACTACGTCAGTTAAATAACGTTGATCTAAGAGGCTAAAGGCTGATTTGGTTGCAGCCAAAGGTCAAACGATACAATGCCCACCCAGAAAACTCTGGGTGGGCATTGGCTGTAAGCGCGGCACGTCTAAAAGACTGATTGAGCAGGCAGTTCATGCCGTCTTTCAAGCGCATAACCTGTCAGAAAACGCGATCGCCGGTCTTGCCACCATTGACACCAAAGCGGATGAAGCGGGACTGATCGAGTTTTGCCGCGATCGCCATCTGCCCTTGCACTGCTTTTCGGCTGACCAACTGCGCTTGATCGCTGTACCTCATCCATCGGGCGCGAGCCTAGCCGCTGTGGGTACACCCAGCGTTGCTGAAGCGGCTGCGCTTCTGGCAAGTTGGGAGGTGGGGAGAGAGAGGGAGGCGGGGGGAGCAGAGGAGCAGGGAAGTGGTAAAGAGGAGCAACAGGAACAGAAGAAACTACCGCAAGGTGAAGCAGGCAAGCCGCACTTACCGACTCCCGACTCCCCATTCCCCATTCCCCCCTCCCAATCCCCGACTTCCACTCTCTATGTTCCCAAACAAATTGTTCGCAACGTAGGGCAGTCAGGATTGGTCACTGTTGCTATCGCTCGATCACTGCTTTATGAAGCGATGGAAGCCTAATTCACGAGGTATTCGTAGGTTCTCAGCAGCTTTTTAACTGCTTTAAGGTGGTCGCGCACGATCGCAGCTGATCCGGCTCCGGCACTCGCATCAATCAACAGATCGCCGATCGTTTCCAGTGCCCGTTCATTAATGGAGTCAATCAACAGCTCAGGCATAGTCAAATTTTCCTCGGCAATGTGCTTCAGCACGGCTGCTGGATTGTTTTGCTCGACAATGACTTTCAGCACTTGCAGTTCGTACTCTGGCGACTGCACCATAAATTCAGTCCATTCATTTGGCAGCTCTGTTGAGGGCTTGTCAGCAACAAGCGGCTCTGGCAGTACCGCCGCCGTGCTGAACTGACCCGCACCGGACTTAAGCGGACGGGCAGGTTTGGCGATCGTGGTTGGGCGTTTGGCTGCCGTTTCCTGAGTCACGATCGTCTTCTTGGCGCGTACCACTGCGGTTGCATCACCTTGATTGTTACTACCGCCGTTCCTGACACTACCATTTTTGCTAGTTACCTCAGTCTCCTCTAGTACAACCAGTGGCGCTTGGGAGGCTTGCTGTAATGCGTTAAGTGCTGCTACCTGTTGTTCGAGCAACTCTTTTTGGCTGCGGCGATCGAGGATTTGCACCTCCAGTTCACGCAGTTCTTCTTGCAGCAACTCGACTTGCGTTTGTAACTGCTTAAGCGCTTCCTGAAGTGGATTGGAGCCAGATTCTAACTCTTGTTTCTTTGCTTCTGCATAGGCTAAAAATTGCTCTAACTCTACCCGACAGGTCTCTAACTCCTGAACTTCACCCCGTAGCGTTTTTACCGTTGCATCAAGTTGCCGTTTTTCTTCCCTGATATCGGCGACATCGCGCGACAGCTTCTCTCTGGTTTGGCGATGGTCAGTAATGTGCCCCTTAATTTGGCTTAGTTCTGTCTGAAGTGCAGCCAGACTAGTTTCGATTTTCTGTTTGGCGGCAGCAGCGTCTGACAAAATCTGTGGGCTAATTTGTGTTTTCGATCGACCCCAATCCGGGCTACTGGTGACTACACCACTGGCTGAAATCTCGGTTGGTAGCTCGTATGCTGGCACCCTGGTACTAGCATTAACTGACAGTTGCGACCCTGCGGATGCGGCTAAATTCCAACTTAGCGGTCTAGGGGATGCAGGCAGCATTCTGGGTGCAAGCGATTCCGTTATGTATCGCTGACCAGACTGAAACGACGGTTGACCAGACTGAAACGCCAGCGTGTTCAGACTAATCGCTAGATGTTCTTTTTCAGCTTCTAGCTGCATATATGCCTGATAAGCTTCTGCACGTCGTTGCTGCAACGCCTGGATGTGATTTTTCAGCTCGGCAATTCTGCTGTGGGCATGTTGATGCTGCTGCCGATCGACTACTGCTGCTGCCACCACGGTTGCCACTGTCGTTGTGACACCTGACGCGATCGCAGAGCCAAGACCACGACCTGTCAAAAAACTGATGCCAAAACTGATGCCAAAAGCGACAGAGCCAAGAAAAAGCCGTTGTTTCACCATAGTCAGGTCACAAGAAATAGCGGGTGAAGAACTAACCCTTCAATCAACCCTACAGCCGTCAGCTGACGAATGGGCGTAGGATAGACATTGAAAGCCTCGCAGCATTTACCTCTTTAACGCTTCTGCAAGTGATTGCCCACAGCATTTAGCGGTGTTGTCCTAAACCAATTGCCTTAAACCAATCTAGTTAAGGTCACTTAAGGGTGAGCGCGTTGCTTCATAGTAGGTTAACTCAATACGTTTGGCGCATTGATGACGGATCGGTCTGTTTGGAAGCGAGTCGGGTTCTATGGGCTGTGCGGTGCACTAGCGGCGATCGCGCTACTGACGATTGCTGCCCTCACCCCGCGTCAATGGCACGCTTCGTCCCAGCCAGCAGACTGTCGGTTCAGCGTTTACGTCTCTGGCGGCGCGATGCACACCAACTTTTTTGTGCCCGTCCGTAATGAGACGTTTGATTGGAACCAGCATCTCGATCTGGCAACTCTTGGTAAGGCAGTTACTAACTACCGCTATCTGCAATTTGGCTGGGGCGATCGCATCTTCTATCTTGAAACGCCCTCCTGGGACCAAATCAACATCTTTAGCGCGCTGCGATCGCTCCTTTTACAAAACCCCGCCGCACTCTTTGTCAAAGGGCACCCGTCTGTTCCTCAATATCCTAACGAAACCCTCAAGTGTATTAGCCTGAGCAGAGGCAACTATCTCAAGCTGATGCACTTTATCAAAGCCTCGTTTCAAACGAATCAGGGCAAGCCTTTACGCATCGGCACCGGGCAAGACGGCGACAGTAGTTTCTACGCTGCTACGGGACGCTACTCCAGCCTCAGAACCTGTAACTCCTGGGTTGCAGAAGGACTACGAACCGCTGATGTAAACACACCTCTCTGGGGCGGACTTGCCCCTGCCGTAATGCGTCAACTGAAGGATACGTGTGACTGCGGGCACAAGGAGCAGTTGGCTATTGAGGGAAAGGCAGGGGTCAGAGGGCAGAAGGAAAGGCTAAAGGCAAGGGAGGATAAGGAAGCAGGGGGCTAGGGAAGCAGGGGGGCAGAGGAGTTAACTCAAAATGCTTCTTTGCTCTCGCTCCTCCAGCCCCTCCGTTTCCCTAGCTCCTTCGGTTTCCAGCACCTCTGATCCTCATACTCTCGTCTGCCTCTTCCAGGGGTTCACAGAAGCGTTTATTCTACTTATTACAGAACCCAACAATTAAGAATGCAGTTTTCAAAAGTTTTGATTGCCAATCGTGGCGAAATCGCTCTTCGCATTCTCCGTACGTGTGAGGAGATGGGGATCGCTACGGTTGCGGTTCATTCGACGGTCGATCGCCACTCGCTTCACGTCGAGCTTGCCGATGAGTCCGTTTGCATTGGCGAACCACCGAGTAACAAAAGCTATCTGAATATTCCCAACATTATTGCGGCGGCATTGACTCGCAATGCGACAGCCATTCATCCCGGTTATGGCTTTTTAGCAGAGAATGCCCGCTTTGCCGAAATTTGCGCCGATCACCAGATCGTGTTTATTGGTCCCTCGCCGGATTCAATTCGCTCGATGGGCGACAAGTCAACGGCAAAAAAGACGATGCAGCGAGTCGGCGTACCAACAGTGCCTGGTAGCGCTGGACTCTTGTTAGATGAGACAGAGGCTCAGGCGATCGCTCGTAAAATTGGCTATCCCATCATTATCAAAGCTACAGCAGGTGGTGGTGGGCGAGGGATGCGCCTGGTGCAAGAAGAAAGCGAATTGGGTAAGCTGTTTGCAGCGGCACAGGGAGAGGCTGAAGCTGCCTTTGGCAACGCTGGTGTTTATCTGGAAAAGTTTGTTCAAAAGCCGCGCCATATTGAGTTTCAGATTCTTGCAGACACCCACGGCAACGTAATTCATTTGGGTGAACGGGAGTGTTCAATCCAGCGCCGTCACCAAAAGCTGCTCGAAGAATCACCAAGCCCTGCGCTCACTCCTACGCTGCGCGAAAAAATGGGCACAGCCGCTGTCATGGCAGCAAAGTCGATTAATTATGTGGGTGCAGGCACGGTCGAATTTCTGCTCGACCAGTCTGGCGAATTTTACTTCATGGAGATGAATACTCGAATTCAAGTGGAGCATCCCGTGACAGAGATGGTGACAGGGCTAGATCTCATCGCTGAACAAATTCGGATTGCTCAGGGCGAGCCATTAAGCTTGACGCAGGATCAAGTCATGCTGCGGGGGCACGCGATCGAGTGCCGCATTAACGCAGAAGACCCTGAACACAACTTCCGTCCTCATCCTGGGCGTATTAGTGGTTACCTGCCGCCTAGCGGTCCCGGTGTACGGATGGACTCTCATGTCTATACTGACTACGAAATTCCACCCTACTACGACTCCTTAATTGGCAAACTCATTGTGTGGGGGCACGATCGTCCCGCCGCCATTAAACGAATGCGCCGTGCGCTCCGTGAGTGTGCTGTCACTGGCTTACCTACCACGATCGCCTTTCATCAAAAAATCCTGGACAACCCAGACTTTCAGAAAGGGGATGTGTACACAAACTTCGTCGAACAAATGATGCAGAAAGCGCAGGACGGGTAAGACAAGAAGCCGTGAGGCAGAGGCATTTTTTGAGGGAATTTTGGGGTTAGAGGTGGAAGTAGGGAGCAGGGGAAGCAGAGGCAGAGGCTTATGCCATCAAAGCTTCATCCCTCATCTTTCACCCTTTATCCCTTTCCCTGCTCCTTAAAAGCTTTTTCCCTGGAGCATCATCGTCAAAAGCCCCTGCTGCCCCAAAAGGATTTCGCGTACAAAGCTAAAGATGCCAACCCAAAGAATGGGTGTGATATCGACACCACCGATTGGTGACACTATCTTGCGGGAGGGTGCCAAAAAGGGTTCGGTCGGCACTGCAATAACATTAAACGGAAAGCGAGTCAGGTCAGCCTGGGGATACCAGGTCAGCACGATACGGAAGATAAACAGAAAGGTCATCGCGCCTAGCAATAGACCCAGAACCAACGTGGCGATCGCGACAGAATCCATATCAGAAGAAAGTTTTAAGCATTGTAAACAGCTTTCTCATTAATTTTAGCGCCATTCAAGTGCCTGCCCGTAAGAAAATCGCGCTGATGTAGTTAAAAACCTTTTGCTGCCGCTTCTCAAGTGTGTAACAGACCGTTAAAATGATGCTTACAGTAATGTTGTACCAAAGAGGCAAACTAATATGACTCCTTCTTTAATGAACTTTTTCATCAGCCTGCTAGCAGGTACTGTTGTAGTTGGAGGAATTTTCGCTGGGGCGCTTTTCATTAGCCAGCAAGATAAAATTCAACGTTAATCTGGTGCGCCAGCGGCAGAAAGAACGGTTTGGTGCTGAGTGGATGCGTTAATAAGTGGATGAATTCTCCCTAGAGCGATCGACAGCGCAAGCGTAAAAGGCTCGCTCAAAGGCATCTGTCGAAGGCACTGATCAAAGGTTGTGTGCAGAACGTTCTACTTCATGCCAGAGCAAAGCTGCAAGAAAGCGAAAGCCCTGAGTCGTCTTACAAGCAGAACTTATAAGCTGTTTTTGAAGGTGATGTCAGGGTTTTGCTATTTGTACAAGTGGCATTGGCTCATGCTGCGATCGCATGAGCTAGCTTTACAGACAAGGCTATAGAATCTGGGTTAGCCTGAACGTTGGGATATTCCGACGGCATCGATTCCTTACTATGCTGTATGACGCTAGGCTCCTGTCTGTGCGTCAGCCATTACTTTTTGCTGCTAGCTCTGGTTAAGAGTATTCTGTATGAAGCTCTCTTTCTTACTCAGGTTTGTTGGAGATTTTGGGCATCAGTCGTTAACATAGGATGTACTTAGGAGAAGGGATGCGATGGTAAACGCCTCACTGAATTGGGCAAGTTTTGTGGGCATTGCGCTGGCAGCCTCTGGTGCTGGTCTATATGCGCTGCGATCGTTGCGCCCCCGGCTTGCTCGCGATCATGATATTTTCTTTGCTGCGATCGCACTTCTCTGTGGTGGCATTCTCTTCTTTCAAGGCTGGCGACTTGACCCGATCTTGCAGTTCAACCAGTTCTTGCTGGCGGGTACAGCTATTTTCTTTGCTTATGAAAGTATCCGTTTGCGTGGCGCTGCTACAGAACAGGCAAAGCGGAATACGCCAATTGTTGACGATGAGCGTCCAGTCAGTCGGGTCTACCGAGCCGATCTGGAAGAGTTGAATCCTTACGAAGACCGTCCCGCTGCTCGACGTATTCGGGGTACTCGCGATGCACGCTCTGAGCGTGATGAATACGAAGAAGGGTCGCGCCGTCGTTCGACTAGCCGTACTGGTGAAGCTCGTCTAGGTACTGGTGCAGGCGATCGCACTCGCAAGCGCCGTCCTCGTTCAACCGATGCGTCGTTTGATGCACCCAGTAGCCGTGAAGACTCAGACCTTTGGGATGACAGACCTGCCCGTAGCCGCAGTAATTCTCCTTCGCGCTCAGGCAATCAACCACCAACATCAGCATCCCGACCCAAGCGGTCTCGTCCGGTTGGTGACGACGTTTCACCCCGCGATCGACGTGATGTAAGGAATGGTTCGTCTTCCTCAGAGTACGTCGATTACCGCCCGGTCGATGTTGATGAAGAGGATAATTGGGGTAACTACTAGCAGTAGTGTCAAATATTTTTGAAGGGTTAAAAGTGCTGAAAAGGCAGGCTTTCACCCTTTAACTTAAGGTTGGTCTCTGATCTGGAGACGTTTTTAGCGTTGTGTACGTGAGGACTGGCAAGCTTGGGTAAGCCCCTTGAGGCTACCGCAAGGGTGAGCCGTAATGTTGAGCGAAAGAGCTGGGCTTGGCGCACTGCAAGTGTGTCTTTAAGTCTTATCGGTCTACTGCTAGGATCTTGCAGTCAAGAAGATAGCCCTCCAACCATTTCTGCTGAGTTTGATAGTCGCCATAATGATGAGCAACCAGCCCTTAGTGGTGATGGTCGCTTTTTGGCGTTTGTTTCAAACCGTAGCGGCAATCGTGGTATTTTGCTGTATGACTTGAAGGAACGGCAGGTTGTGTCGTTGCCTCGCTTGAATCGAAGCGACGCGATCGCAGAGTCACCCAGTTTGAGCTATACGGGACGCTACATTGTTTATATTGCTAGCGATAGCGTTCGTCCTGAAATTGAACTGTACGATCGTGTACTCCAGCAACCGCAGGTGTTGACTGCCCACTATCGCGGCTGGTTTCGCAACCCTAGCATTAGCCCCGATGGACGTTATATTGCCTTTGAAACCGGTGGTCGAGGGCAGTGGGATATTGAAGTGATGGATCGAGGACCAAATGTAGAATCAGATATGCCTGATGGGCGGCGATCGCAAGCTTTTCCTTAACAGGTGTGCGAAGTAGGGGAAGCACAGGGGGCGGGGGAAAAGAGGGCGCAGCGAAGACAAGGAGGCTAGGACTAAACTCAAAACTCAAAACACTTCATTCCTGATCTTTTGTCCTTCACCCCTCATTCATTTGTGCAGTGCCGTTTCTCGCTTATGCTCTGTTTTGCCACCGTCTTGAGTGGCTGTGGTCCCCAACTAGTCAATTTTCCGTTTGAGCCAGGTGGTCGTAGTCTCAACAGTAGTTTCGCCGATCTCCAACCACGAGTCTCGGAGCGATACATTGTCTTTGTGTCTGATCGCAGTGGCAGCCAAAATTTGTATCTTTACGACACGGTTGTCCATAGTTTGGTGGAGCTACCAGGGTTGAATGCGATCGATCTGCTTGTCTCCAGCCCTAGTATTTCGGAGAATGGTCGCTTGATTGTGTTTGCTGGCTCTCGTGAAGGGCGCTCCGGCATTTATCTCTATGATCGCGAAACACGGCAGCTGCGTAACTTGACGGAAAACCTGAAGGCAGAGGTTCGCAATCCGACCATCACGGCTGATGGCAATACGATCGCCTTTGAATCAAGTGCTGATGGGCAGTGGGATATTCTGCTGTACAACCGTGACGGGCAACCGTTAGAGCCGCTGACGGATTTTCGCTAGCGGCTCTAACGTTTTAGCTAATGACAGTCCAGTTCCCTCCAGGCTCTAACCACCGACTGGCTCTGGTGTCTCCGCAAGGGTTTCAAGCTGCACTTGAGATGCTTCTAGCACTTGCACTGAATCAATGAGCGATCGCACTGTAGAAGCGCCTTCGGATGGCTCGAAGCCGAGCGGAAACTTGCCTTTCACAATCATCCGTAACCCTAACGGACTTAAGCTGGCTAGCCCTTTTAGGTCACGGAAGGAGTTACCTACCACTTTTAGACCAAAGAGACGTTCATCGATCCAGCCACCTTGCTTGACCAGTTCAATCAGCGTTTTGCGATGACGAATAATGCGGCTAGACTGAGCGCCCTTACGGTCTAAAATTTCGCCTTTAATTTTGCTGATTTGATCCAGCGGTGCGACTTCCATTGGGCAAACCGAGTTGCAGAAGTAACAGCGAGTACAGCCCCAGACACCGTCTGTACCCTGGTTATATTTTTCTAGCCGCGCTTCTGTTTGATCATCACGAGAGTCAGCCACCATGCGATAGGCTTTTGCCAAGGCATGGGGTCCCACAAAGTTGGGGTTGACCTCATACGCATTGCACTCGGAATAACAAGCACCACAAAGAATGCAATTGCCTGTCTGGTTCAGTTTGGCACGTTCTTCTGGAGTCTGTAAAAACTCGCGTTCTGGTATTTGTCGTGCGGCAGTGCTGACGTAAGGATCGATCGCTTTCAAGTTAGACCAAAAGCTTTGCATATCCACTACCAGATCTTTGATAACGGGCATATTGCCCATCGGTGCGAGCGTAATAGTGGGCATCTCAGCATTGGGCTGCGCTGTCTCGTCTGCCTGAAACGGCAGCGACTGCTGAACACGCGCCAGTTCGCTGCCAACATTCTCTTTGCACGCCAACGCCGATCGACCATTGATGCGAATAGAGCAACTGCCGCAAATCGTGTTACGGCAATTTTTGCGATATGCCAGTGTGCCGTCCTGCTCCCATTTGATGCGGTTTAAGCAGTCCAAAATTGTGCTGCCTGGATCAACGTCGAGTGTAAAGGTTTCCACTCTAGGCGCAGCGGTTTGGTCTTGGCGGATGACTTTAAAGAGAACTTGCATTCTGCGGGTGCTTCAGTCAGGAGTGTGTTGTTTCTAGTCTAAACGCGATCGCTGATGCCGTACCAATCGTCTGATCTACAGGCTTTAGTGCAACCCATTTAAGTGTAGTGCCTAGCCTGAAAGCCTATTAAAGCAACGTGTGATTGATCTTGACGCGCGGATCGGTGCTGTATCCCTTTACTTCTAGCCTACTTTCAACTCATTTCACTTGCTAACGCTGCACTTCTTTACTCCGTTACAAGATCCTTCACAAAACGCGATCTCTGACTGCTTTGCAACGTGCGGCAACAGTCAGATTAATAAACTTCATAGCGAAACGCTGCTTTCTCTGCCACTAACGTTAAATGTTTGGAACTGGCGCGGGTCGGAGTGTAAACGCCCTTCTCCCACTCACTGACCGTTTGTTGCCGCACACCTAGTTCTTTCGCCATCGCTGATTGATTCAGCCCCATGTGCAGCCGCAACGCACGGATTAACTCACTGTTCCACTGCAAGGTGTCGTTGATGCACTGCACTCGGTAGACAGCAGGCGGTTTGGTAAAGGTCACCTGTTCGCTCTCCAGATCGATCGTGTCAACCAGATACCCTGCCGACATCCAGGCAGTGGCTTGCAGTGCGCCTTTGCTGCGGTTGCTCCACCAACCACGCTTGCTGCGAGCAGACGGGGGCAACGCTCCACCCAGTAAGGCTTCGATTTCGGCAAAGGTTAACGTGACGTGGGTTCGATCGCTCTGGTGCAATGCATCTAATAACGGTTGATATTTACTGCCACCTTGTTTTCCACCTTGACTAGACATTTTACACGCCAGCGTGTTAATATTGAGGGCTTGATTGGATGCGATCGCCCTATTATAGATGTCTTCAAAGTCACAGCGAGAGAAGTTGTGGTCGGGTGTTTGGCGATCGTGGTAGCTCCATACGCTAACTGAAGATAAACTTTTCTTTCAACATCCGAAAATTTTTATATTCTAGCTATCCATTTTGGAGGGAGCAATTACGCTCTATTTATCTGCTGCGTCCTGAGTAGCTTATGCCCGTGCGCTAAACTTGTGGCCTACTAGGCATTGATTTAGAACTAAGTGAACAGCCATAAATAAACGTTGTTAAAAGCTTCGCCAAGCTTAGCTCAGCAGCGCCCTAGAACATCATTTAATTATAGACCTCTACTTATGTCCTATGATCTTTCGACAACCTCGCTACAGTAAAGAGGAATTTGCTCGACGTGGCAATGAGATTTATGAATCTCAGGTTCGTTCTCAAGTCGAGGAAGGTAATTACGGCAAGATTGTGGCGATCGACATTGAAACTGGAGCCTTTGAAGTGGCTAATACGCCAATGGAAGCAGTCGATCGTCTTTATGAGCGTGATCCCGATGCTCAACCATGGGTGATTCAGATTGGACATCGAGCAGTCTTCCGTTTCGGCAGCCGTAGTCTGAAGAAGTTCGTATGATGTTTGGCTTAGTTACTAACAATTGTGAAGCCATCGTCAAAGTTGCAGTAGGACGTATTGGCTCACCCAAAATCACTGTTGATACGGTTATCGTTTTGTACTATCTTCAAGCGTAAATCCATAGGCATAAAAAGCGAAGCCTAACGTTTCTATTTCTTCAGCATAAACTCATCAAATTTAACCACCGCAGATTTTGGATCGTGCGTATCAAATCGATAGCTGCTGATAGTGCCTGTACCTGTATCAAAAATGCTGAAGGCGGTAATATCGTTGCTGGCGATGTAGGGCATAGGCTGCTTTTTAGCATCAAGAAGTGGGGCGATCGTGGGTACGATCGGTTCCAACCCATTAGGGTCACCTGTGGCAGCGTAGTCTTCCTTGTAGCCTGTAGGTACATTGCGCTTTCGATCGCCCACAAACGCGCCGTAGGAGTTGCCGACATTCGAGGTTTCTAAGAAGTGCATACCGCTGGGGCTGATAAACCGATTCCACAGATGCGAGTGCCCGTAAAACACCAGTTGCACCTTCGCCTTTTCGAGCAGCGGCACTACATCTCGAATAATGTAATCCTCTTTAAGGGGGTACTCATGACGCATAGATGTAATCTGTCCTGCCTCAGTAGTAACGAAATGCCGAGGATTTGTGTAGGCAGGAACGATGTTTTCGCCTAACGAATGAGGCGGATGATGGAACATCACCACTTTATATTTTGCTTCTTGAAACGCTGGGCTTTTGAGTTCTTGTTCTAACCAGTTGTACTGTTCACTGCCTTGATCAACCTGCTCAAAAAGATGTTGTCCCCACCCCAATAGATCGGGCTGGTTGAGATCAAGGTCTCGTTCTCGGTACTTTCCTTTTGCGTCTGCTGCAAGGCTAGGAGTACGCCAGACGTTGGTGATGTAAAGCACGACTAGACGCACATCACCGAAGGAGACAGCATAGTAAGTTTTGCCGCCTGTGGGGCTTTGGGGTAGTGAAAAAATTTCTTCGTAGGTATCAGTATTAAAGGAGTGATCTTTGATCCACGCTTTACGAATGATTGGGTCACCTGTGGGGTTTAGCGTAGGCGGCTTACCAAATTCGTCCAACTCGAAGTCAGTTTTGCCTCGGTAGCGTTCTTCTGCAAAATCGCTTGGCTGTGTATTGGTAAACTGTTCGTCCAAAGAATCATCAGTGGAGAAGCGTCCCATAACTTCGTGGTTGCCGATCGCCGTGTACATCGGCGCGTTTTGAATAATTGCACCACCCTTGTATCGAGTCTTGATGCCGTTTTTCTCTAGCTCGTAGCAGGCGCGACCTTGCAGGGCTGGGAAGAAGGAACCGCCACAGTTGTCGTCAAACCATTCGGAGGCGCGATCGGCAACATTGATCAGATCACCTGCAAACAGCACGAGATCGACTTGCCCCACGGTTTCTACCACTTTTTGCAGATTCGCCGCTACCATCGGTTTTACTTGATGGTCGGAAGTCAGCAGGATCTTGAGTGGCTTTCCTGGTGAAGGTTTGGCTGCTAAGTTATAGACTGCACTCTTAACCGCAATGCCATCTTCACGCACACTTGTTACTTGATACCGTACAGATTGATCGGGCTTCAATCCGATGACTTCCGCCTCATGTCGCCAGATGGGACGGACGGTAACGCTGGTATATTTCACCGCACGTTTAGATTCTGAGTCTTCGCGGGTGCGGCTGAGTTGTGTTGTTTGGGCGATCGCCTGCTTCGACAACCCTGCGCCATAAGCAACTGTATGCTTGGCACCCGCAAACTCTGTGAACCAGACTACCCGCACAGATGACTCAGTGGGCAGTTGCAGGAACGGCTCGGTCAGGAGTGTTGGTTTGGCAGACATGGCGATCGTTGGGGTGAACGAGAGGAGAATCGACACCGCCAGCGCGGCTAGCAGCAGCATACGATTCGGCAGGCGCTTCAGCATAGGTACTGGGCTACATAAGCTAGACTACATCAGCGAAAAAAAAGAAGAGCTTGATCCGTAACTAGCAGTGAACAGACTGTGTGGTTTTGCCTGGATCAAGAAACCCGCGATCGTGTTGCTTACCGCTGCCCAGCCACCCGCACCAAACGATAAACTCCAGCGCGGCTAATCTCTTGATACTGCTGTGGCTGTAACCCCGATCGCCGGAGGGGTTTTTCTCCAGCAACAATGAGTGCCCCAGTACGATCGCCCGGCTGCGTTTGAAGGTAGTTAATTACCTCTGTTGGCTGCGTTAAGTAGGTGACGTGCTGGCGCGTATAGAAGACCAGGCTAGGCTTTTGGAACCCCAGCATCACTAACTCTTCAGTCGGTTGTTTGGTCTGCACAGCAACTTGCGCCAGTTGGCGTAACGGTAGCTGACGCTCGACATCCGCAATCAAGACTAGTGGATGCACCACCAAGATAAGGAAGGCGAGATACCCTAGCAGGTTAGCGATCCAGAGCCAACGACTCCGCCATAGCAGTAGCCCGATCGCCGCGATCGCTGTCGTACCCCAGATCACGCCACCCAGGAGGGGCAGACCTGCCTGTTGCAGCCGTAGCCCCAGGTTGGGCATCCAGGGATCAGAGCCTAGCCAGCGAGGGCTTTCGATCAGGACAAATGCTGCGATCACTAGGAGCAGTAGATTCAAGACTCCGCTGATGATGAATCCAGCTTGCTTACGAGTTTGTGGTCGCCTTACATAATCCGTCCATAGCAGCGCCACTAAAATTGCCGCCGCAGGCATCAGCGGTAAGGTATAGCTGAAATATTTCGTTGTGGCGATCGTAAAAAAGCCGAGGATCACCAGAAACCAGAAGAGTGCAAAAAGCCCCAGTTGCTGCCAGCGAGTCTGTTGTTGCCAGTAGCGGCGTTGCAAGGGCTTGATGTGCGCGATCGCCGCTGGCAGATAAGCTGACCAGGGCAAAAAGCCAACCACAATAACCAGAATGTGAAAATACCACGGTCCTGCATGGCTATTCACCACCTGCGTAAACCGCTCGACATTGTGATAACCAAAGAAAGAGTCGATGAACGCGTCGCCATTTGCCAGCGTGACCAGCACATACCAGGGCAGCGCAATGACCAGCACTACCAGTCCACCTCGCAGTAACCGCATTTCTCGTAACACTGCTCTGCCGTTGCCAACGTACAGCAAAAAGCAGCTAATGATGAGACCGGGTAAGAGGAGACCGATCGGTCCCTTCGTTAAAACTGCCAGTGCCATCAGCACGTAAAAGGCGAAATACCAACGCTTTTGCCGTAGAGGGCGATCGGGCTGAGCATACCCTAGAAAAAACGCTAGCAGCGAACTACCAATGCACGCATTCAGCAGCATATCGGCATAGCCAGTCCGCCCCCAAAAGAAGGTGTTGGGGTTGAGGATGAGCATCGTTGCAGCGAGTAAAGCAGCAAGGTAAGAGGGTGAAAAGTGTAGCTTGTTGCCGCTTTGCAGCGGAGTGAGGAGTGAATCCGTCCTCTCAGATTCTGCCTTCTGCCTTCTGCCTTCTGCCTCTTCGTAGCGCTGAAGAATGTAGAAGCAGAAAAGCGCGATCGCCACAGCGGCAAGGATAGATGGCAGGCGAGCTGCAAACTCATTAACGCCAAAGCTTTGGAAGGCAAAGACCATCAGCCAATAAATGAGCGGTGGTTTGTCGAAGCGGGGTTCGCCATTGACGTAAGGCGTTATCCAGTCGCCAGTGACGACCATTTGACGTGATGCTTCGACAAAGAGTGGCTCGGTCTCATCAATCAGCCCAATGCTGCTCACATGCCAAACCAGCGTGACGGCTGCGATCGCCAAGAGCCAGAGTAAGGGCATCACCCAGGCAAGTGCAGGGTATTGCTTCCAGTAGTATTGCAGCGGTTGCGTGACGCGAGCAAATTTTACACTCATGCGGTTTCCTTGCCGTCCAACATCCTTCATCCATGTGCAGGCTTAGTCTGAACCGTTGCTTTTGCAGCCTAACAAAATGCTGAAGTGACTCTACTAGCGCCTCTTCAGACTTACTTTAGCGGTAAATCGACACGGGTGTTAGCTTTCCCTGTTTCACTACGGGGTTGACGTGTTAGCAGCACCCAGTCTGCGGCAGAACTTACTGGCTGTACAGAAGGTAGGGCAAGCTGCGTGATGGTTGCCTGTTCAACCAACAGATAGGGCTGTGGGTCTTTTTGCCAGTAGTCTTGTAGTGCTACGGGAAGCTGGATAGGGCTAGCAGAGGATTGTACGATTCGGCGATCGCTGTAAAAGTTGAGCGAGGGACGACTATAGGGATACAGCGTCCAAACGGTAGCGTTGGGCGGAGTATTTTCGCGTACCAGCGTTGCTACGGGCTTAACGGGATAGGACTCATCCAATTCCCATACCCAGTAGGGCGATGTCACGAACAGCAACAGCGAGACATACATTCCCCAAAACAACACTAAGATAAATTGCGAATCTCGCCGCATAATGAGGACGGTCGCAACTGTCAGCGTGAGTGCAACGGCTCCCAAAATGAGCGGTAAGCCTGCCTGCGGAGCAGACCCCATCGGGCTGAAGTAAACGCTGCCGATCCAGCCCGCGATCGCTACCAGGCTAAACAGAATGATCCAGGCGATCGGGTAGTGACGGCGCTCCGCTGGAGTGGTGCTAACTGAAGGTGCATCAACTGAGTGTATGTTAACCAAACGGGTGCCAACCCAATCTGAAAGCTGCCAAATTTCGGCTAGATAGGCTCCTACTGCCAGCGCAAAGGCTGGGTAAACAGGCATCACATACCAGGGCAGTTTTGTACTCATGACAGAAATGATGAGCAGATAGCCCGTCACCCAGAGCAGCACAAGCTTTGCCCAACTCAGGTTGCGGTGCTCCCATGCGAGCCGATAGCCCTGGGGGAAAAACACTAGCCAGGGCAGGCTATATTTCAGGATTTCTAGCACGTAGTACCAGGGCGCACCCCGATTCCCCTCGACTGATACCACCACGCGATCGAGCGCTTGATTCCACAGGCTTACACTCACAAATGCCTGTCCATAATGCTGCCATTGCGCCCAGTACCAGGCAAGAACGGGAATACTGCCTAGCAGCACACCACTCCATACATAACCACATGCCAGCAGGCGAGGCGTATCCCAGAGCATAAAGGCGATCGCGATCGCGCCTAGCAGCAGCGCCACGATGCCTTTAGTCAGGCAAAGCAGCCCAAACGCGATGCCCACACCCAAGCCCCAGCGCAAATCTCGCCGCGATCGCAAGACGCAAAAAATCAGCAGCAGACCGAAGCACAGCACTGCTCCATCCAGCATTGCCAAGCGTCCGTGCCGCACCACTGGCAGCAGCGTTAAGTAGGTCAGCGCTGCAAAGATTGCTGGCGTGCGGCGGGCAAACAACTCCCGCCCTAGCCCATACAGCAGGGGCACCGAAACCGCTGTGAGCATCGCACCTGGCAGTCGCGCCATACTTTCGGTGACGCCACCCAGACGAAACGCTAATGCCATCAGCCAGTGCACCAGGGGCGGTTTGTTGAGATACGGCTCACCTGCGATCGTCGGATGCAACCAGACCCACGACCCAGGGGGCGATCGCCAGATATCCCGTGCCACCTGAGCCACTGTTCCTTCATCCCAATCTCGTAGGGGCAAATCACCCAGGCTTACGCCATACAACACCCCTGCTGCCAGCAAAAGACCCAGCAGCCAAAGGCGATCAATCCAGCGATCACCGATTAATGCAGAACTTGAGTGATCCCAAGGAAGAGGTTTGCGAAGCATGGGGAGATTTCGAGGAGATTAGCCGCAGTCGGGACATTAAATCTAGCGCCCTTACTCTTCTTTGCGTCTTACAGGTATAAACGCTTCGAGCCACTTTGCACCGCCCAAAATAAACAGTGTGAGCAGCGTCCCGATCAGGCTAGCCTGCCATAAGCCAGCGCTGGCAATCATGCCTAACGCTGCTGTTGCCCAGATAGCGGCAGCAGACGTTAAGCCTTTCACTTCTGGCTTACCAGACTTTGTTCGTGCCTGCTGCACAATTTCACCCGCGCCCAAAAAGCCGACCCCGGTTGCAACACCTTGAATCGATCGGCTGATCGCATCTGGATGGATAGTGGCATCGATCGATGTGGGAATCACAAGAAATAGTGCTGCGCCCAGGCTCACCAGCATATGTGTTCTCAACCCACCCGCTTTGCCAGCCATTTGTCGATTGACGCCGATCGCCCCACCTAGCAACGCTGCCAAGATTAACCGCCAACTCAACCCCCACCACTCACCAGCGCTGGCTCCCAGAGATGCTACCGATACCGTCAATTCACCCACCTCATGTCAGAATTCGCAAGCTAATTATAGGGTGAAGGGGTAAGGAGAATTGTGATGGCAAGGGAGGCTAGGAGGTAGAGGTCATAGGGCAGGTAGAAGTAGCAGAGGGGAATAAGTATGGAGTAGCGTTTTACAGCGCCTTGTCAGAGAGTTTCGAGTTGATTCTGACCACTGCTTTTTTACCTTCTGTCTTTTTTGCCTTTTGCCTTCCACCTTCTGCCTTCTGCCCTCTGCCCTAATACGCTATCGGCAAGGGTCGTATATTGGGATTAATCTCTGGCTGATCTGGCAACGCGACTGAGGGCAGCTCAGCAGCAGGAGCAGAGGTGTTGTCTGAGGGTGCGATCGCGATCGATTCGACAGGGGATTCCGCTGCTTTAGGCTTAGCAGCAGGCTTGAGGTCAGCAGGCTGTGGTTTTTCTGCCTGAGGCACTGAGGTAGAGACCTTCACTGGTTGTTTGCCCAGCGAGAGTTTGCCATTGCGTAAGGCAGTTTCGATCGTCTTCATTGCAACTGGTTTACGTGCGTTTCCTGGCAAATCAACTACAACCATATAGCCTGTAAATTTCTTGCCACCAACAATTTGCAGTGCCTTCAAAATTTTGGGCATATCCGCCTGGAGTAGCTGCCCTTGCTCGTTATACAGCTCTAGCGCCGACAGACAGCCGATGGTCGGGTTCCAGTTGTAGGTATCGGGGTTTTTGTCTTTGCCGCTAAAAAAGTCTGGTGATTCGCCTGTACCGTGAATGCGGAAGAGCGATCGCCCCGCTTTACCTGCCCAGAAACTTTCCTGAATGCCCCCATGATTGCGCCAGGTGGGAGGCAGCAAGCGCTTATAATCCCCTAGGCTGCCCTGAAACGGTCCGGGCTTTCCGGGCGTAAACTGCTTTGCACCTGGCTCAAAGGGCACGAATAGGTTCACTAGCGGAAATTGACCGTATGCTCTGAAGAATTCATCATCGGGCTGTGGCACTGCGCCTTCCATCCGGTAAACACCTTGTGGGGTTTCGCCACGGACAAAGTTTGAGCTGAGGTCATGAATTGATCGCAGCAGTAGCGGCACTGACCAAAGCTGCCCGTTTGACTGGCGCACAAAGGCACCATTGCGGTCTTTAAGCAAAGCCTGACACAGTACAGTTCGATCGCGCTGACAGAGGACGTATAAATGCGCCTGCTTGGGCGCGATCGTCCAGTTCAACAAATCCCCTAGAGGCGGCAACGTGCTGGGTGAAATCAACTCTGCCATCTCACGCAGGGTTGTCTGTAACGGAATCGTTGTTGCCCACTTGGGAAACCGTGCCTTGACCCGTCCTACAAGCGGTTGAATTTGTTCAGGCGACAGTCCGCCGTTTGCTAGCCCAGACAGTGACATGGCAACCCATTCGGGGTCAGTGCTACGGTCGATCGTCTCCCGAAATTGGTTGCCGATGCTGGCGTACCGAGTGGGATTACTCACGTACAGTTGTGTGCCCACTCGCGCTGCCATATCGATCGTACGTTTCTGTGCATCCGATAACCCTGGGCGGGTTCCCAGCGAGAGAATTTGCTCGATCGCGTCAGCAGCAAACGCTTCTTGTGGCTGCACAACAGCCGTTGTCCAGAGCAAATTGCGCCAGTGTTTTTCGTTTTGGTTAGTGACCGGATAGCGATCAAGGCTGAAGTTCTCAGGGCGAATTTGACGACTCTGCTCCTGACGCTGCGCGGCTCTCGAAACAGCTTTTGCCTGATTTTGTGGACGATTTCCTGCTAGCAATTCAGGGGTATTGGCGATCGACCTGGAAGCAGGCTTTAACGCCAGTCCGCCCATAACAAGGAGCAGACCCATCACCCCTGCCATGCCATACTGCCGGATTGAATGACGATCAAACTGAGGTGAAAAGCGTTTCATCAGCACGTACAAGTATCAAAGAGAACAAGTGGGCTTATTTATAAAGAGTTCCCTATTTTCTAGCATTCCTAAGCCGCTTATTCGAGGCTATGCAAAATCTTAAAAAGAAACAGAGGCAAAATATTGCTGCAAGGAGTCTGTAGATAAATTCACAACAAAATGGGGAACCTTGACACGACTTTGAAATTCTTCACAAATAGAGACGCTATGCTACCATCTTGGTGGCTAACACGGCTTTAAATCGTTCCTTAGTCATTTTTTTGGTGGTGGAGGAGAGTACAGAAGTGGAAGTGCCCAATCGCATTTCGTCGGCTTGTTCAGGTATACAAATGGCAAACGCTCATCTTACGAGCGTACAGTCACAGAGAAGTCATCCGGAACCAATTCGGGTGGGCGTGATCGGTGTCGGTAATATGGGTCAGCATCACACTCGCGTCCTCAGTATGCTGAAGGATGTCGAGTTGGTGGGCGTGTCAGATGTCAATGTCGAACGTGGCATTGATACTGCTAGCAAATATCGAGTTCGCTTTTTTGAAGATTATCGCGATCTCTTATTACATGTCGATGCAGTGTGTGTTGCTGTGCCAACTCGCTTACACCATTCGGTTGGCATGACCTGTCTTCAAGCAGGTGTACACGTGTTGATCGAAAAACCGATCGCTGCCAGCATTGCCGAAGCCGAATCATTAGTGAATGCAGCCGCAGAATCTCAATGTATTCTGCAAGTTGGGCATATTGAGCGGTTTAACCCTGCGTTTCAAGAACTGAATAAAATTCTTAAAACTGAAGAGCTGCTGGCATTAGAAGCACATCGCATGAGTCCCTACGCCGATCGTGCCAACGATGTGTCTGTAGTGCTGGATCTGATGATTCATGACATTGATCTGATGCTAGAACTAGCAGCCTCTCCCGTCGTTAAGCTTACAGCTAGCGGTAGCCGTGCTTCTGACTCTGGCTTTTTAGACTATGTGACCGCGACCCTCGGCTTTGCGAATGGTATCGTCGCCACCCTTACCTCTAGCAAGGTAACGCATCGCAAGATCCGCCGCATTGCTGCCCATTGCAAGAATTCTCTCACTGAAGCCGATTTCCTCAACAATGAGATTTTGATTCATCGGCGCACGACTGCTAACTGCATCACTGATCACGGTCAGGTGTTGTATCGGCAGGATGGTCTGATCGAAAAAGTCTACACCAGCAATATCGAACCACTTAATGCTGAGTTGGAACACTTTGTTGGCTGTGTGCGAGGCGGCAGCCAGCCGTCAGTCGGTGGTGAACAGGCGCTGAAAGCGCTGCGCCTTGCCAGTTTAATTGAGCAAATGGCGCTCGATGGTCAGGCATGGCAACAAAAAGATATGCAGTTGAATGGTCTTGCTCAAGCTGTAGCCGTTTAAGCGCTGCAAGTTAGACCTGTTTTATTGCTTCAACTAGATAGTTCAATGATTTGAGTGGGTTCAACTTAACCAGTTGAACCCACTTCTTTTTGAAGAATAAGCCCGATCGAGTCAATGGCTAAAGACTGAAACCGAGCGATCGCGTTCTTTAAGAAAGGCTTCAACTGTAGCGCGATCGGGCAAGGATGACTGTGCACCTGCTTTCGTTGCCGATAGTGCTCCGGTCGCGGCACCCCAGACGATCGCCTCTCGGATCGATAACCCTTCTGCTAAGGCGGCGGCAAGCCCGCCATTAAAAGCATCACCAGCTGCAACGGTGTCTACTGCCTCTACTTTGAATGCTGGTATAAAGAACGATTCCTCCGGTGTCGCGCAGAAAACCCCGGTTGCGCCTAGCTTGATTACAACTGTTGCAACGCCTCGTTGCTGCAAGATGGTAGCAGCTTGGGCAGCGGTATCAGCATCATGGACTGGAAACCCCACCAATTGTGCGGCTTCGATCGCGTTGGGTGTGATGATGCTAATCAGTGCATAGAGGTCAATTGGCAGATCTGCCTGGGCAGGGGCGGGATCTAAAATCACTTTTACGCCTGCGTTACGAGCGGCTTGTGCGGCTGCCACTACAGCAGGTAACGGAATTTCAAGCTGCAACAGGAGGGCGGTGGCTCCGGGTAGATGCTGGCTCAAGCGATCAACATCCACTGCACTCACCGTGCCGTTTGCCCCTGGAATCACAATAATGTAGTTTTCACTGCGATCATCCACGGCAATGATTGCCACACCGGAATGGTGGGATTCATCCGCTAAAACGTCCTCTGTATGAACACCAGTCGAGCGGAGACTAGAGAGTAGCTCCTGCCCAAAACTATCACTACCAACACGACCAATCATTATGGTTGGTACATTGAGCCGTGCCACCGCTACAGCCTGATTTGCGCCCTTGCCACCGGGAGCAGTCGCAAAACTGTAGCCAAGCAGCGTTTCTCCAGGAACGGGTAGCGATGGAGTTCTAGCAACGAGATCCATATTGATGCTGCCAAAAACGATGATAGATGGGGAGTTCATAAGTCTGTCAGATAGGTTAAATGAGAGCCTAGAAGTTACTTTTTATTACGCCTGCTGCTGTTTTAAGAGTAGGAGAAACGCCGAAAGCCTTTATTAAGAATGCTTTGAGCATACAGGCATCAGGAATCTATCTTGAGGAATAGGTGATTGAAGTATGAGTTTATTTTGCAAATCGTCACGGTAGAATAGAGCTTAGAGAGCTAAATTGAATCGAAGTCTGCAACATTTAATAACACGATCTTTCAACCGTTTAACTATTGGCTGCATTCACCTTATACCTGTTTAATGATGCTTTAATACAAGCAACTTGATGCTTTGAAAGATTGTAATCTTGTTGTCTTGGAATAAAGCAAGCATCAAATTAGCGAATGCTCCATTCTCTCAAAGTTCCTCAAAAAATGAGCGTTTCACATTATAAGGTGAGGTTTTGAAAAGCTAATAGTCCAGACACTTATAGCCGCATCTAATTGAGTTTTGGCGACTCAAATTAATTGTGTTGCGAATTGAATTGTAGATCTTGATTCTTCTGGCTCCCTCATAACGAGTTGGCAGGAATAAACGTGAAGAAAATTGACTTTAAAGAGATTGCCACTAACAGTTCCCCACGACAGAACAGTAGTGTGACTGGCATGGTTATAGCTGGCATGGTTGGGTTGGCTGGTAGTGCGTTTGTTGCTTGTACGCCTGGTGCTGAGACTAATAGCAGTGTGAATCCGCCCGTTCAAACTGGCGATTTGCAATCGATCGCTGTAACCGTTGGTGATCTCAGCAATCCCTTTTTTGTCTTGATGGGTCGCGGTGCTGAAACTGAGGCAAAAAAGATTGGTGGGGACAAGGTGAGAACAACAATTGTCTCCAGCGGTTATGACTTAAACCAACAGTTTAATCAGATTGAAAACTTCGTTGCATCGAAGACAAATATCATTGTGCTGAATGCAGCCGACAGCAAGGGCATAGCGCCAGCAGTGGCAAAAGCCAAGCAAGCAGGGGCGATCGTCATTGCGGTTGATACGGGCGCTGAAGGTGGGGTCGATGCCACCATTACTTCTAACAATGTGCAGGCGGGAGAGCTGAGTTGCCAGTACATTGTTGATCGCCTCAAAGGAAAAGGTAATGTTGTCATCGTCAATGGTCCGCCGGTTAATTCGGTCATCGATCGCGTCGAAGGCTGTGAAAGCATCTTTGCAAAAAATCCTGGTATCAAGGTGTTATCAAAAGACCAAAACGCTGAGGGTAGCCGTGATGGCGGCTTACGCGTGATGACCGATTTGCTCACCTCTTTCCCTCGCATTGATGCCGTTTTTTCCATCAACGACCCCAGCGGTATTGGGGCAGAGCTAGCAGCCAAACAGGCAAAACGGAGCGAATTCTTCATCGTGAGTGTGGATGGTGCGCCCGAAGCAAAACAGGCGATCGAAGATCCCAAAAGCCTTTTTGTCGCTACGGCTGCTCAAAATCCGTTAGGGATGACGCAAAAAGCGGTTCAAGTCGGCAACGACATTTTGCACGGCAAAAAACCGGCTAATCCCAACATTTTGATTCCCGTCAAATTGATTACCCGCGAAAACGTCAGTCAGTACCAAGGCTGGACAGGAGAATAACTCATGACCATCGATACACAAACCTCTGGTTCCAATGCGTCGATCGCCACCCCCGTTCTAGAGATGCGGGGTATTACTAAACGCTTTAATGGTGTGCCAGCACTGCAAAACGTCAATTTGACGATTTATCCAGGTGAAGTGCACGCGTTGATGGGCGAGAACGGCGCGGGCAAAAGCACGCTGATGAAAATTCTGGCGGGTGCGTACGTTGCTGATGAGGGTGAGATCCGCATCAATGGCGAACCCGTTGATATTGCTGACCCAGGTCGGGCACGACGGGCAGGTATCACGCTGATTTATCAGGAGTTGAACGTTGCGCCTAATTTGACGGTGACGGAAAACATCTTTATGGGCAGCGAGTTGCGACGGGGGCAGTTTCTCGATCGCGCCCAGATGGAAAAACAAGCAACCAACGTACTAGCAACTCTAGGAGCCGACTTTGCGCCCAATGATGTTGTATCTAGTCTGTCGATCGCCGAGCAACAGCAGCTTGAGATTGCGCGTGCGCTCAAAGACCAAAGCCGCATTCTGGTTATGGATGAACCCACGGCAGCCCTGTCTGATCGCGAAACCGAGCACCTGTTTGAGGTAATTCGCAAACTTCGCAGTGACGGCATTGCCATCATCTACATCAGCCACCGTATGGAGGAGGTATACGCCCTGGCCGATCGCATTAGTGTGCTGCGTGATGGCGAATATATTGGTAGCCTCACCCGCGACGAAATTTCGGCCGATCGTCTGGTGCAAATGATGGTTGGCAGAGCCGTAGGGGATTTTTACGAACATCAGCGGCAAACCAACGTTGGCGCCCCCGTGCTGGAAGTCAGAAACATTAGTGATGGACGGAAGGTAAAGCCAGCTAATCTAACACTTCATGCAGGTGAAATCGTTGGCTTATCGGGCTTGGTAGGCGCGGGACGCACCGAGCTATCGCGGCTCATTTTTGGTGCTGATCCAAAAGTATCGGGTGAAGTCATCCTGAATGGCAAGAGACTAGAGATTAACTCGCCAGGAGACGCGATTGATGCAGGCATTGGTTATGTGCCTGAAGATCGCAAAGACCAGGGTTTATTTCTAGAAATGAGTGCTGGCAAGAATATCGCGCTCAACTCGCTGCAACAAGATTCTAGAGCCGGGATGATTAACTTCGGCACGATCGGCAAAATTGCCTCGGATGCGGTCGAGAGCTTTAATATCCGGTTGGCAAATCTGGAGATCCGCGCGATGGATTTGTCTGGTGGCAACCAGCAAAAGCTGCTGCTGGCACGCTGGCTGGCGATTAAGCCCAGAGTCATTCTGCTGGATGAACCCACTCGCGGCGTTGACATCGGTGCCAAAAGTGAAATTTATCGCATCATCAGTGACCTTTCCGCTCAAGGCGTTGCCATTCTCATGGTGTCTAGCGAACTGGCAGAAATCGTGGGTATGAGCGATCGCGTTCTCGTGATGCGCGAGGGGGAATTAGTGGGTGAGTTGGGCGGTACGACCGGTACAGCGATTACACAGGAAAACATCATGGCATACGCTACAGGCGCATCGGAGGTAACAGCATCATGAGCCAAACTGAGCTAAGACCGTTAGGACGGAACACCGGCGATCGACCCAAAGCGCGATCGCGGGGCGGCACGAAAAACTGGCTGCAAGTGGCAGGTATTCTGCCCATTCTGCTGCTGATCTGCATTCTCTTTACCGTCCTCTCGCCGAACTTTCTCAATGCGGGCAATATGGTTAACATTGCCCGCCAAGCTTCGATCAATATCGTGCTGGCAACAGGGATGACATTCGTGATCCTCACGGGCGGTATTGACCTTTCTGTTGGTTCTATTCTCGGTGTGTCGGCAGTGGTTGCCGTGCTGGTGTCCCTTTTGCCTGCCTTAAGTTGGGCAGCCATTCCCGTCGCGCTGCTCACAGGTTTGCTGATTGGGCTAGTCAATGGTGCCCTGATTGCCTTCCTTGATTTGCCGCCGTTTATTGTCACCTTGGGTGCGCTAACGGCATGGCGAGGTGGAGCCTATCTCGTTGCAAACGGCACAACAGTGATCAATCGTGACCTCGGTTTCGCCTGGATTGGCAATGAATATTTGGGTCCGTTGCCCTGGCTGGTGGTAATTGCGCTGCTGGCGATCGGGGCAAGCTGGTTCATCCTGAAGCGCACTGTTTTAGGTGTACAAATCTACGCGGTCGGTGGCAATCAGCGTGCAGCAAGGCTCACAGGTATCAAGGTCAACCGTGTGCTGCTGTTTGTTTATGGCGTGAGCGGTTTGCTGGCAGGACTAGCGGGCGTTATGAGTTCCAGTCGTCTCTACAGCGCGACAGGAATGTTAGGCAATGGGTACGAGTTAGATGCGATCGCCGCAGTTATCTTGGGCGGCACTAGCTTCACGGGCGGCATTGGCACCATGCCCGGTACATTACTAGGTGCGCTGATCATCGCCGTGCTAAACAACGGTCTGACGCTGCTGAATATGTCCTACTTCTGGCAGCTCGTTGTGAAAGGTCTGGTGATTATTGTTGCAGTGACGATCGATCGACTCCGCAGACGAGGATCGCGGTAGCAGTCGAGAGCCAGTTTGTAGAGGAGCTAATGTCTTACAAGCTATAAGCACTGATGCAGAAATCGCGAAAGCTTACCGTTTCAGCCTTCAGGTTTGTCCTGACTAACTCCTCTCAAAATGTCCGTTAATCTTGATATTGAGTCTCTAATAGTTTGGGCAGAGATTGCGTTTACACCTTCATTAAAAGCCCTATACGTATATAGACATAATTCTTTCATTAGATAGACGATTTTTTTTGGTTACCCCTTCTACATTGAGAAAAATGTTCGAGTAGAAGCGATGACACAGGTTTGGCTTTGGCTGGGATGCATCAGCATGACCGTAGGATCAATCTTTTTTGGCTTTGGAGCCGATCGTGCAAAAGGTAAGTCGTGGCAGATTGTTTATTGTTTGAATTTCTTTATTTGTGCTATTGCCGCATCGTTGTATCTGGCAATGATTTTTAAGCAAGGCTTTACCTATATTGGCGATCGTCCTGCCTACCTAACTCGATACTTAACCTGGACTTTTTCTACCCCATTAACGCTCATCTTACTTAGCTATCTTGGGCGAACCAGTATTGTCATTGCAGCCAGTATGATCGGTGCTGATGTTTACATGATTGTGACTGGGTTTGTTGCCACAATTTCATCCAAACCAATTAGTAACGTTTGGTATATTGTGAGCTGTGGTGCTTACGCAGGGTTGGTGTATTTGTTGTTGAAATACTATCGCCAGCAAGCAGAGCAACATTACCCCCGATCCAAGAAAACCTTTAAACGCTTATTAACAGTTCACATCGCCATTTGGACGGCTTATCCGATCGTTTGGATTCTTGCAAGTACTGGTTTTAACGTAATCGGAAGTGTTGCCGAATCTGCCTGTTATACGATTCTGGATGTGGCGGCTAAGGTTGGCTTCGGATTCTTGGCTTTGAATTCGCTTCAGCAGTTAGAACAAGCTGAAGATGTGACCCAATACCAGCAAGAGCGAGCCCTCACTTAATCTTAAAGAGCGCTAAACCTACACCTTGCTGTCTCCGCTGCTTTGAATCTCCTTCAACACAGAGACTAACAATTCAACTAACACAATCAACGACGAAAGCGGGCGATCGCGTTTATCTCTGCTGCGATCGCCTCTCATCCCTGTCTAAATTCATTGAGAATACGCTGACGCAAGAGGTTAAAGTCGCTGGGGTAAAGCTCTGCCTGAGAAGACCAAGCAGCTTCCACGCGATCGAGCACTTCAAAAACCTGAGGCACACCCAGATGCAGTTTTTCTAGGAAGTCGCGGTGGGCAAACACGTCTTGAGGAGCGCCTTGCAGCACCAATTTTCCCTGATCAACCACAAACACCCAATCTGCCCAACTGTAGACCAGATCTAAATCGTGGGTTGCCATCAGAATTGTCGTGCCTGCTGTCCAGATTTGTTTAAGCTTAACCATTAAATCGCGAGTGTGCAGGCGATCGAGGTAAGCAGTAGGTTCATCCAGCAACAGCAGTTCAGGTTGCATGACCATCACATCTGCCAGTGAGACGCGCTTCTTTTGCCCCAGGCTAAGATGATGCACCGGACGATCCACCAATTCGGTCAGTCCAAACGCGACGATCGCCTCACCGACCCGTTGCGCGATCTCATCCTCTGGTAAGCCTAAATTACAAAGCCCATAGGAAATATCTTCTTCTACCGTAGACGCGACCAACTGTTGTTCAGGATCTTGAAACACCAGTCCCACTCGCTGTCGCAGTGCCATCAGTGAGGCGCGATCGTACTGTAATGGCTTCCCCTGCCACCGCACCATACCCTGCTGCGGCTTATACAAACCATTTGCCAACAGAAACAGCGTCGTTTTACCACACCCATTCTGCCCAATAAGCGCACAGCGTTTGCCAGTTGGAATGCCAAGTGTTAAACCTTGAAGGGCAGGCTGAGGACTCCCTACATAGGTGTAACCAACTTGCTCAAACTCCAACAACATACTGCCATCCCGTAAGCGCCACCAAAACTGCGCAGCCAAAGAGTGCTTCTAGACTATAGCGTTTAGAGGTTTTGTAACGACGAGAATGCCAGATGCGAATATCGCCTGTAAAGCCGCGAGAGTCGAGAGCTTGAGACACCTGACGATAGTTTTCGAGCGTGCGGCGGAGCAATTGACCTACTAATAGCCCCAAGCTTTTCATCCACAGTCGCCAAGTGCGGTAGCCGCCGCGTGCTTGCTGCGCTGTCCAAATTTCACTGGCAGTCCGTAGCATCACAAAGATAAAGCGATACATCAACAGCAACAATTCAGTGAGCAATGCTGGGCACCCAACGCGGCGCAGACTGTCTAGCAGTTCAGTAAAGGGCACGGTGAGCATGATGAAGTAGATGCAAGCTGTGGAGGCGATCGCTCGTGCCGCCAATGCTCCTGCTTGCTGTATGCCATGCCTACTGAGATACAGGTAAACGTTGCCCCAGGTAATGCCCTGCCAAATATCTGCCTGCACCGCTGCCAGATGCTCTACACCTACGCCACTGATAATAAAAGCGGGCAAACTGGTCAACCAGAAACCAATCGGAATCAAGAGCAGCCGAAAATAGATGAATGCTGGAATTTTGGCATAAATCACAGTCCACACGCTGAGCCAAACCGCGATCGCAAGCTGAATAGAAACACTAGTGCAGTAGGTGATCAGCAAAAGGGCGATCGCAAACAGTAGCTTATGTTCCGGTGGCAGCTGCCGCAGCCGATTGGTGTATGCCAGTGTGTCAATTTGCAGAGCCATAAACCGTTAGCAAGTTAAAAAGTTTTAGGCAGCTTTAGATTATTTGTAAGGGCGTGAATGTTTAGGTAATCACATAAGCTGGGGAACATAGAGTAAGACACCTAATGAGTTAAGTAAAGCCGTGCTACAAGAATTTAGTACATTACCAAACCTAAAGCTTTTAGAGAGGGAAAGATTACCAGAATGTTCTGCAATTTACTTTGCGATCTCTCGTGATCAGGTTCTCTACGTTGGTCTGGCAACAAACTTAAGAAATCGTTGGCAAAAGCATCATCGTTCACCTCAACTTGAAGCAATCAATAAACGATGTGAGGTCAGGCTATTTTGGCTTAGTTGTGCTCAGAAAGAGCTTAATGAGCTTGAGCAACAGTACATTGAATATTACTGTCCAACCTTAAACCAAACGAAAATACCGGAGCGACAGCTCATACCCAGCTTCCAGATGCTCACGCTGTCATTAAAGAAATTGAGCGAACGAGTAATCTGTTTTGGAGTATGTCCCGCAGATAACCAACAGTTGAAAACATTGTTTTTGGGTTACTTAGCTGGATATAGAGAAATGCAGCTTGCAACAGCTACTCTTCGTAAAAGCTTACAGGCGATCACAAAAAAACCAAATAGTTTATTTAGATGGACAGAGGTTACTCGACGCAAAGATGGTGCTCATTGGTTGACAAGATGTAATGGGATCGAAATTCAACTAATCCCTTGGTTTGGAGAATGCGTCATGCATAATCCCAGTATGTATGAAGTGATGGTAGAGAAGCGGTTTAGTACACGGACTTCAATTCCTGCACCTGAGTATGAATCTATGCGACAGGAAGTAAAAGCAATGTCATTTAGAGAAAGGCTAGAATTGGCTCGTAGTTCAGAAATTGGTCAAAAATTATTTCCATTAGAATGTGCGGCGCAATTCCGTACTGTTAGCGGTGTAGAAATTCTTTGTTTAACTGATAGCCAACTACAAGCCCTACTCTCAGACCATTCAAATCTTCAAGAGCAGCATCCTAAAATGACTGCTGTCCATAGTGATCCAGTGCCTAGCTTGGAGTTTTAACTCGATACCCTTACTAATCCTCATCAACCTCAAGTGCTGATAATGTTCTGAGCAATGATGAAATCTTTGCTAGGACTCGCACTCTCACAGCTCGTACAGACGAACAAAATTTGTTGCTGCATCGCTCAACCTTGCTCGTCTTTTTTGCGTCGCTCCGATCGTCCTTTATACAGCCCTAAAACGTAGCCCGTTACGCCCGCGCCTACACCTGCTTGAGCCGCAAATAAGAACGTTTGCACTTCAGGACCAGAATCTTTAAGGATAGGTTCAAACCAGGGCTTATAGTTTGGATGATCTTTCTCGATCGCAGTCACAAAACTGCTATCAGTTGCGCCAAATTCTTTGCCCTGGAGCACCAATAACGGACCAAAGGCTAGAACCAAAACCCCAATGATTAACAACCAATTACTGGGTAGTTTCTTCATCGCTTATGCATCCTGTTCCAAAAGTTTGAGCGTTTGCAATTCTTGCTTGCCATACTGTTGCAACCAGCCCCAAACCATCACTGTTAGCAGCCCTTCACTAATCGCTAGTGGCAATTGAGTGACAGCGAAGATGCCCGTGAACTTAAGCAATGAAGCAATGAAACCACCCTGCACCGCCGGAAACGCTAGTGCGAGTTGAATAGCGGTCATTAGGTAAGTTAGTAAGTCTTGCAAGACTACAGCCAGAAACACCGCCAGCTTTTGCTGACCCGTTTTCATCACAGTGTTGTAAACCATATAGGCGACTAATGGACCGACGATCGCCATTGAGAAGACATTTGCGCCCAGCGTTGTAATGCCACCGTGTGCGAGTAAGACTGCCTGAAAGATGAGCACCAAAGTACCTAGCACCGTCATGGTAAGCGGACCAAACAAAATAGTACCTAACCCAGTCCCGGTCGGGTGCGAAGAACTTCCGGTGACAGAGGGAATCTTTAAAGCTGAAAGAACGAACGTGAATGCGCCTGCTAATGCCAACAGCAGCTTTAACTCAGGATTTTGCTTTGTGATGCGAGTGAGCGATCGCAGCCCTACTAGAAAAAACGGTAGCGACACAGCCCACCAAAAAGCAGCCCACTGTATAGGCAAGAATCCTTCTGCAACGTGCATTGCATAGGCTGGCTGGGCAGAACCTAGCAATAAATAACAACTTAAGCCAGCCATTAATCCCAGGCTGACCCATTTCCGGTAGCGTGTCTTCATCCTGTGCCTCGCAGATAAGACGGTATCCTTAAACGACTTGGCAGGTGTTCTGACTTAAAGAGTATTGAGTTTTCAATCTTAAATTTCCTGTTGGTTAGCCCAACTCAAAACTCATCATTCAAAACTCATCACTTTTCTCACAGTTGCGGGACAGCGGTAGAGTTTCACTACACTTTCCCTCTTTCCTCTGACAGTTTTCCGCCAGAACCGAGTCGTGAGACTCAGCATACGTGATTAGGAAGATCTTAGAAACCAGATCCCCAAATAGTTCAGATCCCCGACTTCTTTAAGAAGTCGGGGATCTAGAGTTTTTAGAAATGGTGTTTTGGACACTAACCGCCAATCTGTATCCGTCGTTCAAATTCTTCGCGGGTGCTTTCAAGCAGGGCAAGCGCTTCTGGATAAATGTCGCTGTGTTCTTGCTTTACCCATCCTAGTAAGCGCGTTAATTGCGCGTTACGTAGCTCTAAGTCAGTTTGAAAGATAGCAGCAGTCGCCATGTGCTTGGCGTACTCTGTTGGATGCCCTTGCGTCATGAATGTGGCGGTTAACGCAGCAAGCGCGTGTTGACGAATTGGATCGGGCGTCTGTTCAGAAAGCATTGGTAACAAAAGTGAAAGGATGAAGTGTAAACCAACTGCTGGAGAGCATTTCCCTTGACTCAAATTAAGTGAGAATCAAGGGAACGCCCGTGGAGTCGTCAACGAGGAACACTAAACCGACCGACGTTGATCTGACAATAGTTGGTAAGCTGCTAGAAAGTCATCCGTAAATATCTGGATAGTGGATGCATCAGTAGAACCTGCGGCTCGGTAGCGCCGAATTGCTTCTAGCGCTGCCTGGTTGCTAAGAAGCGCCAGATCTGCTCCATTCCAGCCATCAGTTTGAGTTGCCCAATGCGTTAGATCGACGGCTGCTAGAGGACGATCGTCGTTATGAACCTGCAAAATCGCCAGCCGTGTGGGCAGATCGGGCAAATCAACTTTGAGTTGAAGGTCTAACCGTCCAGCGCGGAGAAGGGCAGGATCGATCGCGTCCGGTCGGTTGGTCGCACCAATGAGCAAGACATTAAGGCAGCCCTGAAGTCCATCGAGTTCGGTCAGGAGTTGCCCAACCACACGATCGCTCACTCCCGAATCACCGTTGAATTTACCGCGCACGGGCACCAGCGTATCGATTTCGTCAATAAAGACCACGCACGGAGCCGCCTGCCGTGCTTTAGCAAATAACTCACGCACTTCTTGTTCAGCAGCACCTACCCAGCGGCTTAACAATTCGGGACCGTTCACGGCGATGAAGTTGGCTCTTGCCTGCGAGGCAACCGCTTTTGCCAGCAAGGTTTTGCCGGTTCCCGGTGGTCCCCATAGTAAGATGCCGCGTGGCGCTTTAGCTCCGGTGCGCTGGTAGAGTTCGGGATACAGCAAGGCTCCTTCCACCGATTCTTGCAACGTGCGCTTGATCGCTTCCAGTCCACCGATTTGCTCCCACGGTATGTTAGGCGACTCAACTTCAACCGATCGCAGCACTGAAGGTTTCACCTCTTTGAGCGCTTGCAGGAAATCTGACTGGTTAAGCGTCATGTCGTCTGGAATGGCTCCTTGTAGCGAGGGCACCTGGCGACGTAAAGCGCTATAAGCAGCTTTTTGACAAACCGCTTTGATATCGGCACCCACCATACCCACTGTTAAATCAGCCACGATCGCTAAATCCACTGACTCATCTAGCGGCATGGTGCGGGTGAGAATGGTGAGAATTTCTAGGCGACCATGGCGATCGGGCACACGAAACTGCACTTCGCGATCAAACCGACCGGGACGACGCAGCGCTGGATCAAGATGATCGGGGCGATTGGTCGCTGCCAGAATGATCACGCCCTTCGTTTGAGCAAAGCCATCCATCAAGCCCAGCAGTTGTGCCACTAGACGCTTTTCGACTTCACCTTCCACTTTGCTGCGATCGGGTGCAAGGCTGTCAATTTCATCAATAAATACAATGCAGGGAGCCGCTTTTGTTGCTTTCTCAAAAATGCCGCGCAGGCGTGCCTCTGCTTCCCCGTAGTATTTGCCCATCACTTCGGGACCGACGATCGCAATGTAGTTCACGCCCAATTCTTGCGCCAAGCCTCGCGCTGTGAGCGTTTTTCCTGTTCCTGGCGGACCCACCAACAGCACACCACGCGGCGGTTCCAGCCCCAGTTTTGCCAACAGATCGGGACGCTTCAGCGGAATCTCCACCAGTTCCCGCAGTTCTTTCAGCACGTCAGACAGTCCACCCACATCGTTGAGCGGAGCCGATGTTTCACTATCATTGGCATCACGATCGCTGGAAGGCGGTGTCACAATAACATCCGGTGCCGGCGTTGCTTCTTCTGCTCCCCCTGCCTCCGATCGCATTCGACTCACCCCAATACCACCAGGAATATTGCCTTGTCGAGGTATGCTGCTCAAACTACGGGCATTAATCTGAAAGTTGGTTTTTAACTCTCCCTTCTCGGCTTTTTCTTCCAGGACTTTCGCTAGTTCAAGCAGTTGCTCAAATCCCTTAAATAAATCGCTCATCGTTCTATCTCAGCAATGGTATCCCGACAGTGGGTCTACCTCTAGTAAGCCCACTTTAGGAGCCGGGCTTACACCCTGCAAACGGTTGTCTGTTGAACTGGGATACAAACCTGAAATTCTGCGCCCTGTCCGGGTTCTGAGTGGCATTCTAGTGAGCCTCGATGCTGCTCCGCAATGATTTGATAGCTGATGTATAACCCTAATCCAGTGCCTTGCCCAACTGATTTAGTTGTAAAGAAGGGATCGAATAAGCGTGGCAGTGCTGATGGAGAAATGCCAGGACCATTATCTCGAATGCGGACGATGACCTGTGTATCAGAACATTCTGTAATGATCGTGATGGTGGGTAAGGGTGAGTCAACGGCTTTGCTGCTGAGTTGCCCATTGGGTTGGGCGTTGTGCGTTTCTGCTAGTGCATCAACCGCATTAACCAGAAGGTTCATAAAAACCTGATTGATTTGCCCAGCGTAGCACTCGACCAGAGGCAGCTTGCCGTAGTGCTGGACGATTTGAATACCAGGGCTTTCAGCGTTTGGCTTTAAACGGTTTTGGAGCATGAGTAAGCTGCTGTCAATGCCCTCATGCAGGTCGCTTGGTTTCATGCCCGCTTCATCCAGTCGGGAGAAATTTCGTAGGGAAAGCACAATTTGACGGATGCGATCGGAGCCAATTCGCATGGAGGACAGCAGTTTAGGCAGATCTGCTCGTAAAAAACTCAGATCCATCGTCTCAATTTCGGTCTGGATGGCTGGAAGTGGCTCTGGATAATATTGTTGGTAGAGATCAACTAGGTGGAGCAAGTCTTGTACATATTGCTCGGCTGGGTGAATGTTTCCGTAGATGAAATTGATTGGGTTGTTAATTTCATGTGCAACCCCAGCAACCAATTGCCCTAAGCTGGACATCTTTTCGCTCTGTACGAGTTTTGACTGAGTGTCTTGAAGGGTTCGTAGCGTTTGTTTCAACCGCTGTGCTTGCTCGCGCGATCGCCCTTCCGACTGACGTAGCGCCTCTTCTGTTTGTTTAATCGTTGTAATGTTGTGGAAAACAGCAACACCCCCGCAAAGAATGCCGCTATCATCCCGCAGCGATCGCGCTGTCGCACTCAGCCAGATACTTTCGTCTTTTTGGGGCGATCGCACCAGCATTTCGGTTGCGTTAACAGCTTCTCCATGAATGGCACGGACTAACGGAAACTGCTCGGTTGGGTACGGCGTTTTAGCATCGGGTAGGTAAAAACTGCCAAGGTTGGCTTGCTGCGTTGTCCATTGCTCTAACGAGCTACTATCAGGCTGCACCCCAAGCACCTGCTTGGCAGCCGGATTGATGAACAAAAAACGACCGGCTTCATCCGCCACCATGACACCATCGCCCATACTTTCCAAAATCGATTTCAGGACTCGTAAGGCTTCTTCGGAGTAGGCTAACTGCTGTGCGCGTTCCTGTAGGTCTACCAGTGCCGCTTCTAACCGCACCGACTTTTCTAAGGTTTCTTGCTCATAAACCTCTAGGAGTTCCTCCAATGCAACAACTTGCGCTCGGAGTTGCTCAACTTCTTGAGACTCAGTGACATGGTTTGTATCGTTCACGCTAAATATTTTCCCTATACAGAAGGGTGATTGTCGGACTGTCGATGCAACCATTGGAGTCTTGCACTATAGCGGTCTCAGTTAGGCAAACACGGTGCTTTTGTCAAAGGGGAGCACTGCCATTTTGGCGTTGAGAGCCAACGTTTTGAACATATCTGCCGTAGCGTCGGGGATAGGCACCTTGGAGAACAGAATGATGGCTATGAGGTTACCAGAGGGTAAGATGCCGCCAAAGCCCAGTACTGATTGCACTCCGCAAGGAGTGACAAACTCTGCCTGTGCTGGAACAAACGCACTATTAGCTGCCTGCGCTACATGAAAAACGTTGTAGGTTTTCTGCTCTAGATCTGCCAGTAAATTAGGATCAGGAGCCAGCACAGTACCGATTTCTAGCCCAAACTGCTGGATCAGTTGAGAGATCATTGGTGATTGGGCAACCAACTGTTCACTAACTAATGGAATCGCTTGATGCCCGATCGATGCCTGTCTGGCATTCCATTCGGAGCGATCGCCAGCCGTAGCCAGTAGCGTCAGGCATTTAGTTGTAGGCACATCTGGCTGTTTGCCCAACATTCGATCAGCAAATTGTTGGAGTTCGATCGTTAAATCCTCATAGGAGTGAGTTTTGAAAAAGCGTGTGAGCGCAAACGCACTAGCCTCCGTCTGCTCATCACTAAACTGTTCATAGAAATAGCGAACGATCCGATCGGCTGCTTGCTCCATACTCGTCGCCCCTACACCCAGCTTCCGTAGAGCAGTGCCACATTCGGTCATATCGCTTAGAGTAAAGTTTGTCAGGTTGTACATAGCACTGATACGCCTACAGGGTTTAACTTCGTTGCGTTGCACCCGACTATCTCATCACTCAAACGCGCTATGAAGTAATACTCATTACATGAAGGGTTCCCATCTGGTTCGTTGCACTATCAGATAAGAAAGAGTAGAGTTCCTTGCAGTCAGCGGGGTACTCTGTGGATATGGAACTTCAGCTTTATGACTCGCTTCACCTGACTATGTTTAGCGGCAAGGGCGGTGTTGGCAAAACAACTCTCGCCTGCGGCTTTGCGCGACAATGGGCACAACGATTTCCTGATGAGTCAATTTTGCTGCTGTCTACCGACCCAGCGCACTCATTGGGTGATGTACTGCAAATGACGGTTACAGACGACCCTCAACCTGCTGTAGATCTGCCGAATCTCAAGGTGCGATCGCTCGATGCAGAAACCCTCCTACAAGCGTTCAAGAGCGATTACGGCAATGTATTAGAGCTGTTGGTCGAACGAGGTAGCTTTGTCGAAAACGAAGACCTGACACCCGTTTGGGATCTAAGTTGGCCCGGATTAGATGAATTGATGGGCATTTTGGAAATCCAGCGGCTGCTGCGCGAACATGAAGCCGATCGTGTCGTGGTCGATATGGCTCCCAGCGGACATACGCTCAATCTCTTCGGCTTAATGGATTTTCTGGATGAGTTTCTGAGTGCCTTGGAACTCTTTCAAGAAAAGCACCGCGTCATTAGCCAATCCTTTACGGGGCGCTACACCGCCGATCAGGCTGATGCGTTTTTGCAAGACATGAAAGCAGACCTTGTGGGTGGACGGCAGCTACTTCAGAATCAGGATGCCACTGCTTGCTTGGTCGTGGCGATCGCCGAACCGATGAGCCTTTTGGAAACTCAACGCTTTCTTACAGCGTTAGAAACTTTGAAGATTCCAGTTGGTGGGGTGTTTGTGAATCGTCTAGTGGAGGCAGAAGGCAGAAGGCAGGAGGCAGAAGTAGGGGAGGCAGAGGGCAGCAATCAAGAATCTTTTCATCCTTCATCCCCCGCCCTTCTCGATCGCCTCGCTGAGCAGCAACAACTTCTGTCTAAATTCATTGCCCTAGCAGATCAGAAGCCAATTTTTGCTGTACCGCAGCAAGCGCAAGAGCCAGCGGGGACGATCGCGCTAGATCATCTTTTCACCCAAATTCAGCCAGCAACGGTAGAGTCAGTCGTCATTACAGCACCGCAGATACAAGTGCCAGAGAAGATTCTGCCTGGTTTTGGCGATTTTATAGCGGCGGGACGACAACTGATTTTGGTCGGTGGCAAGGGTGGCGTGGGCAAAACGACGGTAGCAGCAGCGATCGCGTGGGGGATGGCAGAGCGTTATAGCGATCGTAAGATTCGGGTGATTTCGATCGATCCCGCCCATTCGCTGGGAGATGCTTTTGGGCAAGCTCTGGGGCATGAGGCGATCGCGCTGACATCCAACTTGAGCGCGCAAGAAGTAGATGCTGAACAGGTGCTCGATCAGTTTCGGCAAGACTATCTGTGGGAACTGGCAGAGATGATGAGCGGCGAAACCAGTGATGGTGAGACTACGCTCAAGCTTGCTTATGGTCCCGAGGCGTGGCGAAAAATTGTGGCGCAGGCGTTGCCGGGTATTGATGAGATGCTGTCGCTGGTGACAGTAATGGAACTGCTGGAATCTAAAGCCCAAGATTTGATTGTGTTGGATACGGCTCCCACAGGACACTTGCTGCGCTTTTTGGAAATGCCATCGGCAATGGGTGACTGGCTTGCCTGGATCTTTAAGCTGTGGATAAAGTATCAGGATGTGCTGGGACGTACTGATTTAATTGGACGTCTACGGACGCTACGGCAACGGGTGATGCAGGCACAAAAAAAGCTGAAAGATCCAAAATACACTGAGTTTATCGGCGTGATTCAGGCGCAAGCGGCAATTACAGCCGAAGCCCAACGGCTAGCCATAACGCTAAACGACATGGGCATGGCTCAGCATTACATTGTCCAAAATCGCTTTGAAGCGGGACAAAAGCTAGCAGAAGGGCTGTTTTCGGAACAGACGATCGTCCATTTACCAGGGTTGCCCCGATCGATCTCGCCTAGCAATCGCATTCAGATGGCAGCAAAATTATTATTTTAACGGTCAGTATGGTCAGCAGTCACGGCTAAAATACTGGTACTCATTCATTCTGCATGAGCCGCCTGGTTAACCTTTGAAGGAAAGGAGCGATGTCTTTTGAAGTCTTGCCACTAAGAGCTGTGGTGTTTCAATGCTTATTTTTGCTGATTGCGATCGCGATCGAAGCATATGTTCTACATAGAACGTTGAGCCTGGATTACAAAACCAGTATGCAATATGCTGTCAGCGTCAATCTGCTCTCCACATTTCTTGGCTGGATCTGCTTTTTTCTCACTCAACCATTGTTACCACTAGAATGGCGCGTTCAGCTCATTAGCTTTATCTTTTTTGAGCACTTTTATGCAGATCCCATGCTACTTAATGTGGCACCGGTGCTCGTGTTTTGTGCCCTTGGTATGTTTTTAGGCACCTTTCTTGTCAAACTTAAAGGGTTAGATTTTTTGGATATTCTGCTCGAAAAAAATCCCAAGCCCAAAGCCACAAGCGAAGTGAAACCGATGCGCTTTCGCGGTCGACAAGGTCAGCTTGTGGGCGTCCGTTCTAACAGCAGAGTCTACGCTGTACTGGTTGCCAATGCTTGTAGCTTTAGTGCTATTCTGCTGCTACTTTTCTTCCGTCTGGTTGAACAATCTTACCTTCCTCGTTAGATACGTTAACTAGAATGGAAAATATTTTAAGTTTTTTAGGGCAATTAATCTCCAGCCTAATTCCTCCCAGTCTACTTTCCTGGCAGACATTTTTTTGGCTGGGTGTCTTTATTTTCTTCTTTGTAAACTTAGGTTTTAATCTTGCGATTAGACAATTTTTCTTATCCCTTCTTAGCATTGATGAGATCTTTAAGCAGTTACGCAAAACGCTCACGCCACCAAAGCCCGACTCGTGGCAAACGTTGCTCTGGATTAGCATTTTTTCCTGGGCAATGTCGCTTTTGCCTGCCCGCGAATGGATGCAAGGTTTTATTGCCACATGTGCCTGGTTCTTTCTGATTCCAGGCATTCACTGGTTCATGCATGAGGAAAAGTTCAAGGTTTTTGACCTAACGCTTAATATCAAAAAAGGGCTAACTATTGGTGGTTTGTATCTTGCTCCCTGGATAACAGGTGCCTTAATCTGTACCCTTCTTTTTTCCGGTTTGCCGGAGGAGGAGCGCACTCGCATCGCCTTGCTTTCTTGGCCACCGATTTCAGCCGTGATTGCAGCATTGCCAAAGTTCATTGGAATCGGTCCAAAGTACAAAACTCCTAACCCAGAGGCACGTCAAGATCTTGTGATCTTATTGCTTTCCAACCTCCTCTTGAGCTGTTGGTTTCAGCTTTTCTTTCTAACACAATCCTGGCTGGTTGATTACCCTAGCCTCATCACTGAAGACTTAAGTAAAAGTGCGTTTGTGATTAAGTTTGTGAACAATCCTACTGAATCTCGTGGTGTGACGATTTTGGATCAGGCAGAGGTTGTTTTGAAAGAACAGTTGGATGGGCGATCGTGGTCACAGGTAGAGCGGTGGTTGCTAGAGTTAGAGCCGCAAATGCAGCAGCTAGAAGATGTTGTGATGACCCGCATTTCGCCTGTAAAAGAGAACTCGTTGTGGGGTTTGCAGGGTCAAGTCTTGCCGAGAACAGAGTACCAGATGCAGATGATGGCGGTCTGGCAAGGACCATCGGCTGATGGCACCGGGTATTATTTGATGAAGTCTTGCCAAATAACTCGTGTGCCTGATACGCGTCGATCGATCGCACGCACAGTTGCATCGACTCAGATTGCTAGAGTAACGTGTGATGCTGTGACGGACCCGACCGCAGGGCAACCAGGGGATGGAGGAGGGATGCTGAGTGAAGGGGTGAAGGAGTAAAGGGGTAGGAGGGCTAAGTGAGCCAGCATTGATCCATCCCTTGCCCATCGGCAGCGCTGCCGCAAATTTTCTGTCGTGATGTTATGGAAGCCTTCGCTAGAAGGGGTTTGACAAGTTTACAACAAGCATGAGTTTGAGAAAGTAAGTATGAATGCGGCTAGAACATTGGTCATTACAACAAATGTGTTTCGTGAGGTGATGCGCGATCGCGTCCTCTATCTCATTGGCTTGTTTGCGCTGTTTCTCGTTGCCTGTTTGCGCCTGCTGCCCGAAATTGCCGCCGCAACCGAAAATAAAATTCTGCTAGATGTGGGTCTAGCAGCAATGAGCTTACTAGGTCTGGTTATTGCGGTTTTTGTTGGAACGGGACTAATTAACAAAGAAATTGAGAAACGGACTGTGCTGGCGCTACTTGCTAAACCAATCAGCCGTACCGAGTTTATTGTTGGCAAACATCTGGGCTTATCGGCCGTGCTGGCGGTGCTGGTGGCAACGATGACCGCTATTTATATGGCAATTCTGGCTTTTGGTCGCGTGCCATTCCCCGCTGGTAGCATCCTTGTTTCATCACTCTACTTATTTCTCCAGCTTTCGCTGATTACTGCTGTGGCGATCGCGTTTGGCGTGTTTACCAGTTCGCTACTAGCAACGCTGCTCACGTTTGCGGTTTATTTTATGGGCAACTTTAGCCGCGACCTGGTGACGCTGGGCACTCTCAGCAAAAACCCAGCCATTGAAAACATGACCCGAAGCCTCTATTTGGTGCTTCCCGATCTGGCGCGGTTAGATCTCAAAAATCAGGCAGTGTATGGTCAACTGCCCAGCCTCACAGCACTGCTGGAGAATGCTCTCTATGGGATTCTCTACATTGTGGCGTTGCTGGCGATCGCCACCTTCGTTTTCTCGCGCCGTGAGTTTTGACTCTAGGCTGGGATTGCTTTAGCTAGCTTTGCTCCACGCAACGTAGGGTAAGCGTGATGCTGTTGCTTTTACTGCCTCTGCTTGAGCAACCAACTGCCCGCATGCATCCCAGGTGCCGCTGATCATCATTTGACGCACGCCTTCGCCGATCACTACTGGCATTGCAACATCGCCATACTGTACTGTCAACGCTTCTAAATTAATAGTTACAGGCAGGTTAGGGGTTGCCGTGATCGCGTCCTGCAACTGCTTTACCGCTTCAGGCGTAGCCGTTACGCAGGGAATGCCCATTGCTACACAGTTCCCAAAGAAGATTTCGGCAAAGCTTTCACCAACAATCGCCTGAATGCCCCATTTGGCGATCGCTTGCGGTGCATGTTCCCGCGACGAGCCGCAGCCAAAGTTGTTGTTTACAACGAGAATTGTTGCGCCCTGATAGGTCGGCAAATCAAAGGGGTGCTGCCCCTTCGCCTGTGTGCGATCGTCGGCAAACACTTCGGCACCCAGCCCATCAAACGTCACACAGCGCAAAAAGCGGGCGGGAATAATGCGATCGGTGTCGATATCATTGCCAACAACCGGAATGCCGCGTCCCGAAACTGTTTTGACTTCGCTCACCATAGGATCTACCGCTAATAAAGAAGATCCAGTATAGAACGGATTAATCGTACAACGTCAGTGTGTTGGCATGGGAAACTGGGTTTAGAGGCACTAGTCTAACGGTGATCGTCCTCGATACACACTTGGACAACAGTTGCATGGGAACATCAGCCTGAACACGTTAGTCTAGCGGTGGAGCTAGGATCGTCCAACTCATGAACCTGAGATTTTCGCAAGACCTGGAGAACCTGCTTAATCGCCTCATCGAAAAGCCGCTGACGCTGGGCGACATTCTGGCAGAAACGTCGGAGCGAGGCTTTGGTCTGGTGATTGTGCTGATGGCATTACCGTTTTTACTGCCAATGCCACCAGGGTTTGCAGGTCCGTTAGGTTTTGGCTGTCTGGTGTTGTCAGCGCAGATGGCGTTGGGACGACGATCGCCCTGGTTACCCAAACGTATCGCCCGATTTCAGTTTCCAAACTGGCTCGCGCTCAAGTTACTAACTTTGCTTCGGCAAGTGACAGGGCTGCTGGAGAAAATTGCCCGACCACGGCTGCGACGGCTTGCTGAAAGTCATCAAATCTGGCGGCTCAACGGGGTGTGCATTGCGTGGTTAGCTTTTTTGCTCATGCTCCCTATTCCCTTTACCAACCCCATCCCCACGACTGGAATTCTGCTGTTGGCAGTTGCCACACTAGAAGCAGATGGCTTGTTAATGTGTATTGCATATGGCATGACGATCGCGATTACCCTGGCAGTGGCAGGCATTGGCTATATGCTTTGGCAGTCTCCCACTTTCTTTCAGAACTTGTTTCGCTAGGCTTTACCCGAAACACACAAACTACTGCGTCGGTTGTGTGTTTGGTGCTACCGCGACAGCACCCGTTAGCCAATCACAAAAGGGTCAAGCTTATAATCGTTCCACGCCTTCTGGTACCGCTCTGCAACAAAGGGTCGTACTACGAATTTGGGTGGCGTGCCCGCTTGCACATCAATGCGGAGAAACGAATAGGGTCGTCGTCGCTGTGATCCTTGCCCGCTCCGCCCCACAAACAGTTCTGACTTGGCGACTACGGTTTCACTCGCTGCACCAGACCGACTGAGCCATTCTGTTACGTTTGCGCCTTCTTCTCGCTGGCGGCGTAAACTAAAGCCACTACCGCCACAGATAATCCAATTTGTGTTTGCGTCAGCGTGCCCCGTATCAGCTGTGCGGAGATATTCCAAGCAATGAGCGTGACCATTCAGCACGAGATCAACAATAGGACGATCGCCCGCCCGATCGCCCACCGCTTTAGCCACGGCGTTTAACACCTGTCGGAGTCGATCGCGCACGGCTAGCGTTTGTGCCTGGTGCCATTTCGTTGCTTCTGTCACATAGGGCGGATGGTGGAAAAAGAGGATTCGCCCCCGTACTGCGTCTGTATGCCATGACTCAATCAGCCGCTTCTCTAGCCATGCCATTTGCTCTGAATCCGTTTCTGTTCTTCCGTCAGAGGCAAGCTGCTTCGTAATATCTTGCGTGACTTCGGTGAGCTGCTCTAGCTTGGCGTGTAGGTCATCCATCCGTTCTGCATCATCTGGGTCATCAGGCTTCAGTTTCGTAAGGGTCAGCAAAATTTCCTGTATCTGGTTGTCTATGTCTGTTCGTTGCTGTTCTAACTGACGACGGTACTGGTCTCCAGCAGGATTTTTGGGTAGGGCGATCGGTGCATTGATGGTGTTTGAATCCAGCGCGAAGAAGTCAATGCCGCCAGACCGAAACGTGTAGTAGCGGTTGGGCAGGCGAGTGAAGCGTCCCGGTTGATAGCTTAAGCAGCGTCCTGTTTCGGTTTTAGCCGTGTAGTGTTGATCCAGATGCCGTTCTAACTCGGCTCCGGGTTGGTAGGCTTTAAGGTAGTCCAAAAAGGCGCGGGCGTATGCGTTTCCCTGCATTGAACCACGCCAACTGACATCTAAATCAAGGTGTGCCCGCAGCAGTCTACGCAGCGGGATCGTGATCTGTGACAGCACGCCAAACAGCACAGACATATCGTAATAGTCGTGGTTACCGGGAATGGGCAGAAACGGCAGGTTGAACACCATGCGATCGTAGGCAATGTGCTTGGAGTCATTGCCGCCGACCAGAAACTCCCGATACGGCTCAATAAAGTTGGGAGGGTAAAAGGTACTTGAGCCAGTCAGGTAAACAACATCACCTGTATGCAGCACAAAGCGACAGCCGTCTCGCTGCTGCACCATTTGCTCGGCAATGCGCCGCTGAGGGTTGTGCCCCCGATGTGCGCCAGAACCGCTATCTCCTAGCACTAGAAAGGAAAACTCTGGGCTGTCCTCCTGGTTGTCATCCAGCACCAGACGAGTTTGGTCAATGTCTCGCTGCACGATCGCCTGTTCACCCCAACGGACGCGCTGACGCATCTTGAGGATTTTGGTCGCGATCGACGGATCGGTGACAAACTCCATGACAAATTAACTCCGTGTTTTGACCTTTAGTGCTGTCCTTATAACAACCTACACTGATTGTAATGGTTGCTTCATAAGGCTTCGCTTGATCTTTCTTTGGCTTTAAACCCGTTCCTCCACCCTTAGGTAGAGTAAAAGCGTCGCGATTTCTTTTAACTTCAATAGTGCAAAGAGCTGATGACTCCAAAACCCCAGGGCAACCTGGGGCTTTCATATTTTTAAGAGAAAATAGAAGCTAATTGACGATCGACCGCTTCACTTCAAGCTTTTGGTTCATACGTGATCTGCTCTGATGTGTAAGACGGCGGCTCAAGGTGGATGAGAACGCGAACTGGACTGAAGCGCTCTGCCAATTTAGCTTCTACAGCTTCGGTAACTTGGTGAGCCGTTTCGACGTCAGTTGCACTGACAATTAAGTGCATCTCGATAAAGCTTTGCCGACCCACAACCCCTCTAGATGCAATGTCATGGCAGTTAATGACACCGGGAACCTGCATGGCGATCGCGTGGATGGCTTCAGGTGCGATCGCCATTTCATCGACTAAGGACGGCAGGTTCTCTTTGAGCACCGACCACCCGCTAAAAAAGACTAGCAACGCGACTGGAAAGGCAAGCACCACGTCAAGCCATTGGAGTCCCCATGCCCAGATGCCAATCAAACCGCCGATCACGCTGATCGTGACCCAAATATCGCTCATGGTATGTTTCGCGTCGGCAATGAGAATGGCGCTTCCAATACGCAACCCTTCCCGTCGTTCGTAGAAGGCAACAAAGATGTTGATGCCCAGCACGATCAACAACAGCCAGAGTTCCTGAGGCGAAATTTTTACTGGAACATGGTTGGGTTTCAAGAGGTTTTCGATCGCGCCCTGCAAAATCTCAAAGCAGGCGATCCCCAGAAAGGCAGCAATGCCTAAGGCACCAACTGCCTCAAACTTTTGATGTCCGTAAGGATGATCGCGATCGGGTTCGGGCGATGAAAACCGACTAGCAACTAGCCCCAAAACGTTGTTTGCGCTGTCGGTCACGCTATGCAGCGCATCTGCTATCAAACTAAGCGACCCAGTTAGCCAGCCAATGCCAGCCTTCAATACCATCACAAATAGGTTAAGCAGCAGGGTGATTAGCAACACCTTCCGAACCTGCGATCGATTATCTGCAACCACGGCATTAAACAAACTCATTCCCCTTACTGTAGGGCAGCGATCGCGCCAGCACTACTGGCATGACGCGCTTGTAGGCAAAGATTCGCAGTAGTTGGCGGCGGTTACGATCATTCAATAGCAGCAGCCGTTTAGTGGCATGATGCCCTAGTGGTAGCTAAGCCTTCGCGGTAATGAAAGTAGCCCATTCGTAAAGAGAAGATCTTTTCAGTTACTATCACCAGTACTATTTAGAGTGCCGACCGTTGAGTGTAAGCAGCTATGTCTCGGTTCACTATCAATCTTCTAGAGGGGTCTGTTGCCATCAGCTTTACGCCCCAGGCTGCCGAAGAGCTGCAAACGGCACTCTCTCAGTTAATGGATCGCCTCAAAGCCACAGCCGTAAAGACAGCCCCTGGCAGTCGCGCTACGCCGCAAAAGCCAATGGAGTATCAGTACACAGGTGATGTGTTTCTCGAAATTTTTTGCAACCCTAACATTTGGGCAACGCCCTTTGCCGCTAAGGTTTTGATCACGGTAAGAGATGATCGCATTCGTTTAACAACAGAAGCGGAACTCAGCCGTCTGATAGAAGACATCAATCAATATTTAGAGCAATCCTAAGTGAAAAAGAACGTCGATTTTGGCATTGAATTTTTGCACAAATCGAAGTTCTGAAAAAAATGGGCTTAGACTATTCGCATCGCTAGTAAAGGACGTGGCTGAAATGAATGCTGACAATCTTGTACAACTGCTTCAGAACGGTTTTCGCGTCACACTTGGTGCAACAGCATCTTTAGTAGAAGTGATACAAGACTCCGAGAAACGTCATGAGAACCTCTCAAAGCTGAATCAGGAGTGGAGCGTACTCTCATCCGAATGGGCACAAAAGGGTGAGGTTACAGAGCAGGAGGCTCGTAACTTTGTGGATACGCTTCTGGCTCAGCGCAATAACCAGCCTCCAGCTTCAAGTACGACTAGTACAACCGCTACTACGACATCTGCCGCACCTGAAATCCAGCTAGAGTTGCAGGAGCTAACCGCGCAGATTGCAGCGATGCGTGCTGAGTTGGAAACACTCAGAAACCAAAACGCACCCTCTTAGTGGAACGAATGATCACTAAGCTGCGTCTACTCAGTTAGCTCCGTCAGAGTCGGGTTGAGGTTGATTAACAAGCGAGTAGCGGCTACAACGCTCCCGTTTGAGGGATATTTGTGAGGGATCAACATCCCTCAAATAATTTCCAAAGGTATAGGCATAGCGCTAATGCTGAGCAGTGGGGCAAGACGATCGCTTAGTCGTTGTCCCACTGCTCACGACCGACTAAATCGCCAATGCGATCGCGCAGTAGAAAGTTGCAGCGCTCAAGTTCGCACTCGATGGATGCCCACTCGCGTGCTGGAATGAACTGGCAGAGAATATAGATCGGCTGATGACGGCTGACCATACCCTTTTGAACAAGTTCACGCGCTTCGTCTTGGATGACACTAAGAGAATATTGTGCAGATTGAAGCATGGATCTCACCCTTGTATTGGTTAATGGAGCTTTGATAAAAGTGGAGGAGCTTGGCAGCGTAACCCAAGGTTACTGTAGCGGTAGGAATAGAAGCGGTAGCAATAGATAAAAACTCAAGCTTAGGATTTAACGAGGAGGACTGTAGTCCTGTATACTGATCAGTTTTCATTTTCGCGCTAAATCCTCCTTGATTGTATTAAGAACCGTTGAAAAAGTCATCAAACCTTAACTCAATTGTTGTCACTCTTGAACTGAAATAGCCTTCCCTCAGTAGATTCAGGGACAGATTTAAATTATTATTACGACCGATTAACAATTGCTATGAGTCCAGCCCGTTACGGCTGATGTGTGATGGTCGACTGGCGATCGCTGTTTTAAGTAGATTGCCGGTTTGAGCCTTGCTGCTACTAAATGCCTGTAACAGCTACATTAGCGCTGCCACTAGAGAGCTGGTCAGACGTTTCAGTGTTCCCAGTTTTATAGCGCTCGTGACATAGTGCGACTGCCAGTTCTAGTGCTGCTCTCATGCTGGTTGCTTCTGCGATGCCCAGCCCAGCAATGTCGAAGGCTGTACCGTGATCAGGGGATGTCCGCACGAAAGGTAGTCCGATCGACGTATTGACTGCTTGATCGAATGCCATCAGCTTGACTGGGATCAGTCCTTGATCATGATAGAGGGCTAAATAAGCGTCGGCAGGATTAAACGCTGCCGCTGTCTGGGTGCTGCCAAACCACGCTTGCCCTGGTTTGACCCATAGTGTATCGGGTGGCGTGGGTCCATCTAATCGAAGGTGCGGCAACCGCAAACGAGTGTCTTCGAGCCAGGGGATCAGCCAATCTTGCTCTTCGTGCCCCAGCTTGCCTTGTTCGCCACTGTGAGGATTGAGTCCCGCGATCGCTATTCGTGGTGTTTCTAGCCCAAAGTCTTGTCGCAGACAATCAAGCAATAGATCGAGCTTACGGGTCAGCAAGGCAGGGGTGAGCGCATCTGCAACGTCGCGTAGAGGAATATGGGTTGTGGCAAGCAGCGTTCGCAAGGTCCAACCTGTGTGCGGTGATCGAGCAACAAACAACATCCCAAAGCGATCGACCCCTGCTCGTTCTGCCAGCAATTCCGTTTGTCCGGGGTATGGATGACCCGCAGCACTCCAGGCAGCTTTAGAAATTGGTCCCGTGACGATGCCATGAAAAGCTCCAGAGAGAGCATGGGCGATCGCCGTTTCGAGATATTGAAAACTGGCGGCTCCGCTGGCAGCACTTTCCTGACCGATCGCAATTTGCTGCTCAAGGTCAGGAGCAAGCGTGCTATCGAGGATCTGCAAATTGTCTGGGTTTGCCAGGGGCAGCGTTGGATGACGCGATCGCAATTGTTGATAGGTGACTACGAGGTGCGATCGACTGCCCACAAGTGTGACGACGCAACCTGCAAGTGGAGCCGCCAAGGCTTTGAGGATTACTTCTGTACCAATGCCTGCTGGATCACCGAGAGTGACAGCTAACTGAGGCGTATAGGTCTTTGTATCGGATAGCATTAATTATTTTCGTCATTCATCCGTCTCAAAAACTACTGTAGCGAGATCTAGCGCTACCTTGCTTTGATCAATTGCTTTAGAGGTATTTGCAGTGACCCTCATCTACTTCTTTACCCTTTTGAACCTTTCTATGTTTTGGTAAGAACATCATCCAGTTCGGCGTAGTCGGGTAGTGTGGTATCGATCGCCTTACCAGCACGAAGAACCGTGCGATTGTGCTGAGAGCGAGACAGCAGTTCACTATAGCGGCGCGCCTTAAACAAAACGAGGTCGGCAGGCAAACCTATGCCGATACGTCCCACTGTCGGCAAACCCATTAAGTCTGCCGGAGTGGTGGTAATAGAGCGACACCAGGTACCGTAAGGACGATCTAGATGGGCAATTTTGACTGAGAGGCTAAATACTTGTAGACCATCATGGTCGCCAAAGCTGTGGAAGGGATCACGGCAGTTGTCACTGGCGATCGCAACGGGCACTCCAGCTTGCTGTAGCTCGTGCAACAGCGTGACACCCCGCCAACGAGGTGTACGACGAACTTGCCGATCTTGCAGGTAAAGGTTACACATTGGCAAGCTGACGATGCCGATCCCGGCTTGCTTAACGAGGGCGATCGTCGTTGCTGCTATTTCGTCTGATTGCACGGCAAGGCTGCAACAATGTCCACAGACGACTCGCCCCTGATATTGATGTCGGATAGCGGTTTCAGCAATGACGCGCAATGTTGCCGAATTTGGATCATCCGTCTCGTCTGCGTGAAAGTCCAACGCAAGATTTCGTTCTTTTGCCAGCGTGAAAGCGCGATCGACCTGTTGCGCGATCGCGTCATTCATGTAGGCAACCCCGCCTAAAATGCCACCCACGGCGGCAATCTGATCGGCAAGCTGTTCGCCTGCTGGCGTGAGGTAATACTCTAGTGGCACCAGGGAAGCCGCTTGCAACAACAGCCGCTCTGACCATTCTGCTTGAAGGGTTTTGAAAACATCTAGACTAATTGCCGCTTGTTCACCAGAAGCGTCAATGTGTGTGCGGACAGCTTTGCTGCCGTAGGCATAGCTGCACTTCAGCCCAAACGACATCCGACGATACAGATCGTCTGCATCCCAGTGCCGTGTATCGGTTTGTATGGTGGTGATCGCGCTGTTAAAGGTGCCATCAGGATTTGGTGCCCGCTCCCAAACGTGCCCTTTATCAAGATGCGTATGCAGATCGACAAAGCAGGGAAAGACAATACCGTTTTGTAGATCGGCAGAGGGGCTGTCGTCGATCACTTGTCCAGCAGGGGCGATCGCGGTGATCGTGCCGTTGTCAATTTTAAGATCGACCTGCAAAAAATCACTGGGTTCCAGGTTAGTGAATTGAAGATTTTGAGTGCTCCCTGCAAGTATGGGCTGGCTCTGGTCTAGCAGCGGTTGTGGGATATGAGCGTTTCTCAGCCAATAGCGATCGGAAGCCGGGATCATGACGCATATCTCAGTAAAAGGGAAGTGGGCTGCTTTAAAGTGGCTAGCCTCATTCTCATCCACAGGGGGATTAGATAGAACATCCCTACTACAGAGAGTCTATCTGTAAATGTTTGCCTGTCTTGATGCTAAAGGCGTATGCTGGCAAGAAACGTATTGAGGTTAGCCTGTGGATGCAATTTTGGCGCGATCGCGACCACTGAAACAAGCCTTAGTCGATTTTGTGTTAGATGCTGAAGGAGAGCTGGCAGTCGCCCTAGAGCGCTATTCCGCAGAGCAGTTAGCGCGATCGCAGCAGCCCGATCAACATCAGCAAGCGCTGGTCATCGATCGCTTTGTGATCGAAGGAACGGTAGAAAATCAAACGCCGATCGACCTGTTTCTGGCAGAGGCAGAGGATCTATCGGAGAGCGATCAAAAACTGCTCAAAAGCTGGCAGCAAAGCTTTGTGGGGCTATTTGCCGTCACAGCAAAATTGCCAGATGGGTTTGAGTTGATGAACTGGCTGACCGCAAAGCCCTACACCGTCAAGCCCAATGATCCTGCCGTCTTAGAAGAAATGCAGCGGTTTAAGCTCGGTGAAATTCTGCTAACTCAAATTGCACCGATCACCGAAACGTATTGGACGTTTTCAGCGCCGTGGAAGGCAATGGGCAACCTGGGCAAACCAAAGCTAGCAGTGGCGATCGGCAACTTCAAGCAGAACTATAAAGAGTCGCTCTACAGCGACGCGCCAGAACTGCTAGAGGAAGCATGGCGATCGGTCGAACGCTACCATCAAGACTTTTTGGACTTTTTTGGTAGTGATGCCATAACGCTGCCAGGCTATCAGCTTGGTAAGAAAATTGCTGAATTTCAGGACGTACTGACCAAGAAGCAACTGGCAGAAGCCGGTATTGATGAATCAAAATCGCTGGCTGATCTAGCCGCAGAAGCGGGCATGGATGAGGCAGAAATTGAGGAGGCAGCCGCAACGATGGGAGCCGATGCCAAAGCGGTTTCAACCATGCTAAAGAGCAAAGAAACTGCTGCCAAAATGGTAACGCCCCAAATTGATCTGCCGCCCGAACTGAAAAAGGCAGAAAACGTCACTGTGCTGGCGCATCCCCGCTGGGGACAAATGTTTTTGCCAACTTATACTCAGTTTGAAACGTTACTTCAAGCCGAGGACTGGCAGAGTGTACCCGGTGGCGAAAAGCTGGTTCGTAAATACTTAGACGATGCCACTATCAATGCTTTTATCTGGCATCGGTTAGCCGAGGCACATCCAGTTGCTTTAGAAAACGTGTTGCGATCGGTGCTTGATCGTCCCACCTTTGACTTAAAAGCTGACCTGGATGCACTGCTGCAACAGCACAAAAAACCGCTACAGCCCGAACTGCCCGAAATTGCCAGTGTCCCTCTCCATCTACATGACCTGTTTCAAGAAGCACTTAAGGAAGTCAGCAAAACTAAACCAAAAGAGAAAGAGGGACAAAAGGCTAAAAAAGGTTTCCAGCGCTGATCGACGAGTAGCTACTATATTTAGCAGCTAGCAGTCATAGGTAAAAAACCAACTTAAAGGCTGGGGTTGTTGCGAACCTGGAGCTGGTTGATACATTGATTATTCCTCTAAAAGCAAACGCTCAATCACACCCGTACACAAGACGGAATCTACCAGAAGGTAGAAGCGTTAATGAGAGTAGCTAGTTGATCATCGAAGTGTTGAGAAGCTCATCATCTTTCTAATTAAGCAGTCTGTCACCGGGTAGGTAGGCTGCTTTTTTTTGCCTTCAAGTTGAATTTTCAGCCCTTTAGGTTGCGTAATGTACTGGTTATTTCAGGCAAATCCCAAGTACAGTCGCATTATCGACGGCATTCGAGAGTTGAAGGGCATGCATTGGCTAGTGACTCGGTACGCTGACCAAATTGCAGTAGGCGATCGTGTGCTTATTTGGGTTGCAGGCAAGGAAGCGGGCATTTACGCACTTGCTGAGGTGACGCACTCTACCCATTTTGTTGAACAGCCGCCCGATCTCAACTACTGGTTGCTACCAATGCGAGCAATGGGCAGATTCTATGCCCCAGTTCGCTTTACGCACAAACTGTTAAATTACCCTCTGCTCAAAGCCAGACTACGTTACGACCCTATTCTGAGCAACCTACAGGTGCTTCGGGCACCGCACAGCACTAACTTTAAAGTTTCACACCACGAATGGCAGCAGGTCTGTCAATGCCTCAATAGTGATAAAGATGATAAGTGTTGACCTGGACTTTTGAATGATTTGTGCTCACCCATAGTAGAGCTATCGTGAAAGCGATGTTTTTCTACCACATTGAAAAACTCGATTGATCTAAAAAAAGTTTAAGGGAGGCGAGAGCTGCACGCGATCGCATCATTACTGATACAGTTGCTAACGAAAGGAGAAGCAGAATGACACAAGCAACAACACAAGCAAAAATTGGCGATACGGTCAAAGTTCATTACACTGGCAAACTGGATGATGGCACAGTGTTTGACTCCTCGAACGATCGCGAACCGCTAGAGTTTACGCTTGGCTCCGGTAGCATTATCCCTGGTTTTGAACGAGCGGTCGTCGGGATGAGTCTGGGTGAAGCAAAAACAGAGGTCATTCCTACAGACGAAGCGTACGGTCCGCATTTAGAAGATATGGTCGTTGTCGTCGATCGCCAGCAAATGCCAGCCGAAATTGAACCCCAGGTTGGGCAACAGCTTCAGCTTCAGCAGCAAGATGGGCAAGTGTTACCCGTCGTGATCACTGATGTCTCTGGTGCCGCTGTGACACTGGATGCAAATCATCCCTTGGCAGGTGAAGCCCTCACGTTCGATATCAAATTAGTTGATATCGTCTAATTTTGCTTGACGCTCACTTGTAATCAATTTGTCTCAAGCTGAAGGGTGAACGCCTTTCGCCCTTCAGAAAAGCGATCGCTTTTAACTAAGAATTTTAAATCTCTGTTTTAGTAAGCTGGAGCGAAGATTGGAACATCTTTAACAGCTTGATAGGTAGTAGAACTAGTTAAAAACAACTGGCAAACTCAAGCACTAGATCAAGCCGTTAGGCATGGAAGAAAAGAATCAAACTAGGTGCTTCAGGTAGACCAAAATAAGAAGCATATCTTAAACCGAATTACTTGCTTAAGAGAGCTGTTGTTCTCCTCCTAACAATCAAGAATAAACTCAGGTGCATTAGCATCATGTTGAGCAACCGAGCTTATTTTTTAAAAGCCACTATCACTGTTCTAATTATTTTTCATACAGCTATTCATCTATAGCTGGGAGAATCTCGATAGTACCTTTTTGCCCATCAATGCGAACGCGCTGACCATCTTGTAGCAATTGGGTTGCGTTTTGAATGTCCATGACGGCAGGGATGCGGTACTCACGAGCGACGATCGCCCCATGCGATAGTCTTCCACCCACTTCTGCAATGAGTCCTCCCGCCCTTGCCAGTAGCGGTGCCCAGCCAGAATCAGTGTATGGCACAACGAGAATGGTTTCGCGATCAATCTCTGGCAACGCTGTCAAACTCCGCACCACTTTGACAATGCCCTCTACCTGTCCCGGGCTTGCTCCAATGCCCTGCAACTGCTGTGATGCCTGCCAATTGTGCGAACTAACGGTTGGAGCAGGCGGATCATTCCCATAAACCAGATAGGGCACTGCTTCAAGGGTGCGATCGGCTTCAAATTGCGATCGTCGTCCCTCTACTAGCTTCTGAATGTTTTTCCCTCTCCCCTCTCCTCTCTCTACCAATCGCTGAATCTCCTCCCACTCTAGGAAAAAGATATCTCCCGCTCCTGCCAGCAAGCCTGACTCTAGCCAGAGTTGCTCTAGCGCCATAAAGTTCCAGCGCAGTTCTGCAAGCAAACGGCTATAGACCTCTGTTACTCGTCCTTTCAGCGTCAAACGACGTTGTACTCGCTTCACGTTGCCGCTTTGGCGATCGACTGGAGATGCAATTGGTGGTAAATCCTGACAAAACTGAGTAAAGAGCGATCGCACAGGCTGCGGATCTTCGCGCCAGGTTGGCACTGCAATATCAGTTCCCACTTCACTTAAGTAGCCGTATTGCTCCAACAGCGTATCAAACCGAGCTAAGATTACCTGTCCTTCAGGCGACTGTGTCAACAGGGTGAACAATGCTTCTACTGAATGCTGACCACTGACTGCTGATTGCTTCTCCAGAAAAGCTCGCGCCTCTCTCGCTAATGCCTGAAGCGATCGTAATGCCGCAATCTCTGGTGTATCGCTGTTGTCTAGTTGTTCATCATTTGCCTTAAAGATGGCTTTGCGGAGGGCAGCGCTAAGGGGAGCCAGAATACTGTAGTACGTAGCCGTTTGAAGGAGGTTAAGGATACGATCGATCCTTGCAAGAAGCTCTGCTGGCTTAAGTTCAGAGGCTGGTTGTTGAAAAAACTCTGCCAGTGCAGGTGCAAATTGACGACGATCGTCGCGTTGGAAATCCTTCTCTAGCTGCCATTCTCGACCGACTAGACGCAGAAGTCCAGGTACGTTTCGCAGTGTCGATTGCAGCGGTGGTTTGCTAAACTTCGCGCCGCGTGTGAGAAACTCTAGACTTTCAGGTGGCAACCCCATCCGTCGAAACAGTTGTCCTAACAGTGAGGCATTAAAGTAGGCATGGGAGTAATGCAGCGTGGCAGTTTCATTGAAGTCTAAACCCTCGGCACGCTTGCCCAAGACGAGGGTGAAGAGGTTGCCCCAAACGCCGCAAGTAAGAGGACGATTAATTGACCAGGTAAGGGGACGAATCGACCCAGGAATCACCTCCGCCGCAATCTTGCGCGTCCAGATCGGCAGCAGTGTGGTGATTGGTCGCGCCTGCAAGAGCCAAAGTTGCTGACCATCATAGCTCCACTCAATATCCTGGGGAATGCTGCGTTGCGCCTCTAAATGTCTTGCCAAAAATGCGACCTGCTGGATGAGCCGTGGTGGTACAGCGCCACTACCGTTGATTGCCAGAGTGCGATCGTCCGGCAGCTGCCAATCTGCTGGAGTCTGAGCCGTTGCAGGCTGAACGTCAATTGCAGGTACCATCACCTGATAGCTTTCAGGTGTAACTTGTCCTGATACTACCTGAGACGCGCTGCCTGGAAGGGCTTCGATCGCTACCGCCTCACCTTGTCGCGCAATGGGATCGCGGCTAAAGGCGACACCGGAAAATACTCCTCGTACCTGCTGCTGGATCAAGACTGCCATGGCGGCATCAGGAAGCTGGCGATCGCGGCGATATTGCACAGCACCGGGTTCGTTATATGAGGCAAAGCAACGAGAAATAGCAGGTAATAACTGCTCACGGCGAACGATGCCTGCAATCGATTCGTACTGCCCTGCTGCCGATGCAGTTTCCGAATCTTCGCCCACAGCTGACGATCGCACGATGAGCGGTGCTTTTGGAGACGGGTTGAGTAACTCTACTAGCGGCTCTGGGTCGTCACCAGGCCTCAGCACCCAGCCCATCGGTACGGGATAGCCCGATCGCTTCAACTGTGCGAGTGTTGCGGCTTTTTGCCCGACCTTACGAACATCTAACGGATCATTTAAAGAGCGGATAGCACGATCGCTCCGAAAAAATTTGAACATTGCTTTAGACCCTGACTGAGCCGATGTTGGAGCTAAATCCAGGTCATCGGGAAGCTTTGTATAAATCCAGCCCAACAGAACTGCAAGGACGATCGCAGCTCCAATAAGCGCGTGATCAGAGGAATGGCGTAACGCCGTCATGAGGGGAAAGATGACTAAAACGCTCAGTCGCCCCTGTTGCCGTTCACGCAGAACAGTAAAGCTAATACCGCTAATGAGAAAGACAAAGCCAGCGGCGGTCGGGTCGTGAACAACGTAGCCCCATACAACGTTCGTCGTTCCTGCTCCCTTGCCAAACCAGTAGCGCCCGACTACCAGTGCCATGAGTGCTACCAGTTCCCAGGCAGGATCGGCTGGAAAAAACGATCGCGCCAGCAAAACGGCAGCAATGCCCTTCAGCGCTTCCGACAAAACTGCCGCAATGCCTGCTACTCGTCCACCATGGTAAAAAGCGGCTGAAACGCTAATGTTGCCAGTGCCCAACCTGGCTAGCTGTCGTCGCGTCAGAGCATAGGTTGTCCAAGCGATGAGGGGCAGCCCGCCCAACAGCGGACAGACAATGAAAAGCAGCAGCGCACCCCAAACTTGCGTTAGCGTCATAATGTCAATTAGATTCTAGCTTCCCGACTGCCTCGGGTTCAGGCAAGCCAATCATGACACGAACAAAGACGTTGGGTGTCTGTGACGCAGGTTAGATCCTAGATTCCCGACTGCTGCATCAGCTACGAGCAATCTAATTAGGGCTAGATAAAGAAGTCGGAGATTTGCCAAAAATTAATTGCTAGAAGCATCAGCCACCAAGACCACCCGTATAAGCATCGCCAGCATAAGGATCGCCAGTACCAACTAGTTCCGGTCGCGTTCTCCCCCCAGATAGCGATCGTGTCTCGCCTGTGTCAATGTAGCCGACATAGAATGCGCCTTCTTCAACGCTAAGGGCACTGGCAGTGACATCACCTTCTAACCGAGCCGTACGACTTAACGTGAGCTTCCCTTCTACCAGCACTCGCGCCTTGAGCACTCCATACACCGTCAGGTTCTTAGCCCGTACCTCAGGTCCCTCAATGAGACCGCTTTCCGATATCTGCATATCGCCCTGCACTTCGACCGTGCCATGAACAATACCATCCACAAGCAGATCGCCTTCAACGTGCAGGGTGCCCTGAAACTCGCTGTTCGGCGCAATGTAGGTTGGTAGGACTTTTGAGGGTGGAGGCGTATTTTTTCTAAACATATTGTTCTCTGAGGGTAAGACTCGCGCGGACTCGTTCGTATGAGCGTGAAACCTGCACTGATTGCCTTCTCGCTCCTCGCCGCCATCATGGCACATCTCCTTACCTAAAGTTAAGACTTTGGCAGTAAAAACTTATGCTGCGCGCTATACATCACTGGCTGAAACCGGCTGCTCTACAACTGCATTGCAGCTTTGCCAGTAAAAGCAGCGTGATGTTAGACAGTGCCTAGCTCTTACTTGGGGCTGGGATGGTAATGTCGAGTGTCGTTACGGGCTGCCCCAAAGTATCTAACGATGGTTTGATTGTGGCTTGATTGCCAACTACTAGCGTGACGATTTTGTCTGGCTGTAAGTAGGTTTTGGCAACGCGCTGCACATCGGCGATCGTCGTTGCAGCTACACCCTTTTGATAGCGGAAAATGAAATCAGCCGGGTAGCCAAAGTATTCGTAACGCAGTAGGCGAGAAAGCGTCTGCTCAGGCTGTTGAAAGTTGAAAATAAAGGAATTGAGCACTGAATCTTTTGCAAAGGCAAGCTCTACGGGGGCAATAGGCGCAGTGCGGACTTTCTGGATTTCTGCCTGCACACTTTTGATGAACGGTACAGTGGCATCCGATCGGGTCTGTCCACCTGCTACAAAAAGCCCAGGGTAGTCATACCGCGACCCCCAATAGGCATAGACTGAATACGCTAACCCCTGACGCGATCGCACCTCATTAAATAGTCGCCCGCCAAAGCCATTTAGCACTTCATTCATAACCGATAGCGCAGGATAGTCGGGGCTGTTTGCTTGTCCACCCAGATGACCAATCTGCACATTGCTTTGCGTTAGCTGGGGCTGATTTACAAAAAAGACACCGCCTTTTTTTGCCTGCTCCACTGTTGGCAATGCTGGGGGTGCTGCCGTTACAGGCTTCCAGTCCGCAAATGTCGTTTCGACAAGCTGACGCATTGACTTCGTATCAAAGTCACCGACGATGCCCAGCAGAATATTGTTTGGGTGAAAGTATTGCTGGTAAAAACTGACAAGATCATCACGCGAGACGTTAGCGAGGGTGGCATATTCCACAAAGCGAGCATAGGGGCTGCGATCGCCATAGACTAGCTTGCGAAATTCACGACTGGCGATCGAGTCTGGATCGTCATTCCGACGGGCAATGCCACCGCGCTGCTGCGTTTTTGCCAGGTTGAGCTTGTCATCGGGAAACGCAGGTTGTCGCAACGTTTCAGCAAACAGTGCAAAGACTTCTGGCAAATCTTCCGTAAGTGTGTCAAACCCAGCACTGCCAGCATCATCGCCGATCCCTGTTTCTACAGATGCCGCCCGTTGCTCTAAAAATTCGTTGATGGCATCGGCGGTATGTTTTTGTGTGCCGCCCGATCGCATCACTGTCCCGACCAATTCTGCTAGCCCCACTTTGTCTGACGGCTCCAGACGATCACCTGTGCGAATCAGCGCTGTCCCATTAATTAATGGTAGTTCGTGGTCTTCTACTAGATAAACCACCATGCCATTTGCCAACTTGAAGCGTGTGTAATCTGGCAGCTTCAACTCTGGCGGCGGTGCAAACGTCAAGTCTGTATAATGCTTCGGTGTTTCTGCTACTGCCGGACGGAATGCCATGAACAGCAGAATGAGCGGCACCAGCACAAAGGAAAAGACCAGCGTGATCGTTTTTGCTACTTTCTGCTTTTTAGCGTCTGCTGTCATTTGTTCGTCTCACTAGGGCTAGGTTCACGTTGAGCAACGCCTGCTTTAAATCTGGCTGCTGCTGTCATTAAGTTAGCTACTGCTTTTAGGCTTTCGGCAGCAGTTTGCCGATCGTACGGTTTTGGGGTACGAAGGTTGCCTGGGCAATGCGCTGTACTGCCTGTGGAGTAACGGCTGCAATTTCGTCGATTTGTTTGAACAAGTTACGCCAACTGCCAGTTTTGACGTCGTATTCCAACAAGGCTTGCGCCATGCCCATATCAGAGTCGAGCGATCGCAACAAGCCTGCTCGCGCTTGCGTTTTCACACGATCGAGTTCGGTCACTGACACCAGTTCAGTTTTCAGACGATCGATCTCTACACGTAGCGCGGCTGCCACTTCATTGACGGTATGCCCTGGAGCCGTCAGCGCATAGAACAGCATCAAATTGGGAAACTTATTACCCGGAAAACCGCTGAAGCCAGCCGCGTTAAGCGCCAACTGTTGTTTTTCGACTAACGATCGATACAGCCGTGACGTGCGCCCCTCGCTGAGAATACTGGCAATCATGTCGTAAATCACATCGTCTGGATGCTTGAGAGCCGGACGGTGATAGCCTTCGAGATACCACGGCTGCGTTTCCAGCTTTAGCGTGACTTCGCGTAGCTCTGTTTGGGCAGGCTCGGCAGCTACCACTTCTGGCGGTGCCGGTTTTGCCTTAAAGCGACCAAAGTAAAGCTGTGCCAGCCGCTTCACTTCGGCTGGGTTCACATCGCCCACGATCGCGATCGACAGATTATTTGGCGCATAGTGCGTGTCGTAAAACGCCTGTACATCTTTGCGAGTCAGCCCTTGAATATCCTGGTTATAGCCAATTACCGGACGCCGATAGGGATGCACCTTAAACGCAACATCCGAAAAGGCTTCAATCATTTGACCGATCGGCGAATTGTCCGTCCGCAGTCGCCGCTCCTCTAAAATCACATCTTGCTCTTTGTGAAATTCCCGAAAAACGGGTTCTAGAAACCGCTCCGACTCCAGTGACATCCACAGTTCCAGCTTGTTAGAGGGAAAGCTGTAAAAGTAGCGTGTGGCATCGGTCGATGTATTGGCATTCAGCCCTACGCCGCCTGCTTGCTCAACAATGCGCCCCAACTCGTTTTGCTTCACTAGCTTTGCAGCCGCTGCTTCCACCTTGGCAAATTCTGCCTTAAGCGTGTCCAGTTTTGCTTTCTGTCCTTGCGCCGTTGCTGTCTGGATTTGTGCTGCTAGTCGATCGAGCTTGTCTAGTAGCGGTGCTTCTGCTTTGTAATCGACCGTGCCAATGCGGGTTGTCCCCTTAAAGGCAAGGTGTTCTAGAAAGTGCGCGACTCCCGTTTTCCCGTCTGGTTCATCAGCACCCCCAACATCAGCATAGGTAAGAAACGAAATCACTGGAGCCTGATGCCGCTCCAGCACAATAAATTTCATGCCATTCGACAAACGAAATTCTGTAATCTGTTGAATCACCCGATCGAGATATGGCTGAATCGACTGCGCTGGCGTTTGCTGAGCCGTTGGTGCCGTTTCCGTGCGTGCCCATGCTGCTGCTGGCACCGTACTCCAGCCGACTAGCAGCAACAGTAGCAGCACAATGGTTCTGGCTATGCTTGCAGGAGACAACCAGGCAGCAGAAAACAATGATGGACGCGATCGACGGGTCTGGAGCATAAACAACCACAGTAAGCAGAACTTCCAGGATAACTCGGTCTTGGAACTAGGGATCAGTGGTTAGCAACCAGTGGTGTCAATAAGCAAACCCAACTTAGCCTTCAGCTTTCAGCTTTCAGCCCTTATCCTTTAGCCCTTCCTGCCCCCCAATTACTCGATTGCGTCCCGCTGCTTTTGCCCTTAGCAAGTTTTGGTCAGCGCGTTGCAAGAGGCTAGCACCCTTCGAGTCATCACTATCATTTAGAGAAGCAACACCAGCGCTGATAGTCATCTCAAGGTTGAGATCATCATTGACTGCAAACGGTTGATCGCCGATGAGCCGACAGAGGCGACGACCAACCAGTAAGGCTTCTTGTGCATCTGTACCGCTCAAGAGAATGACAAACTCTTCGCCACCGTAGCGAAAGAGCGTATCGCGAAACCGCAAGTTATGTCGTAGGCGACCCGAGATTAACTGTAGGGCGCGATCGCCGATCGGATGCCCGTAGGTATCGTTGATGTTTTTGAAATAGTCTACGTCCAGCATAAGTACGCTCATTTGCTCCGAACGCGAACGCGAGTTCTGTACTTGACGGGGTAGTTCCCAATCAAGGGCACGACGATTATTGAGTTCGGTCAGCGGGTCTGAAAGGGCGATCGCCGACAAAATATCGTTGGTACGCATCAACTCGCGGTGGTTCTTTACCATACGCAGCCCAGAAGCAATCTGAGCGCTTAAAAGACGGTCTTGCTGCATGACCGTATCCTTTGGCAGGGCTGCACCATTGGCATCGCTTTGGGGAAGCCAGAGATAAGCATCTGCACCATTTTCCAGCGCTTCAGCGCGACACTTCATGATCCAAAAGTCATCTTGCCATGCCTCTGCCAGCTTTGATGTAGGGAGATCCAATAGTAGGCAATAGATCCAAGCAAGGCGGGTTTGCTCCTTAATTTGGCGGCAAAGCTCCAGGCTCACCGTCTGATTCCCTTGAAGAATAACCAGATCTGGCTGCTGCGCCTGGATCAGTGGCATAGCCTCGTTAGGGCTGGGTGCGACCTCTACTGTACAACTCACCAAGTTACGGATACGAACTAGAAGTGTTGCTAGAAAGTCATCACCTCCGACTAATAGAATCGAAGCGTCCATTGGCGTTTTAGCAGCCTAGTTGGGAAATCGGGTTCATTACTCCACTAGGGTACTGGGATTTCCATTGCTAAAGGTATAGATCATAGACCATCTAGCAGAAGGGAGCAGTACCCCGAATCGTTAAGTATAAATCTACACTCTAAAAAAGTGATACACGTAGATGGCGATCAGTTTCGCAAGGCTAGCAGAAGCAATTATTTCGCTAGCGTAGTTTTATAGCTTGGCAATCGACTCTCTGGAGAGTCTTGCTTTTTAAAACCAGACGCCTTTAACAAAGAAATGTTACGGCAGTTTGCGATCGCTACTATTTCTTAAGAATGCCCATCTTTACTGGCGGCGAACCGTCATGCTTGTCTTGCTGCGCTCAGGGGCAGTCTCACAGTAGGCAAAACTCAACCGTGAAGAAGGCTTCACAATGGCGTGTCAGACTGCAATACCATATGTCCTTTAGCGACCAGCGTCTGACGACTTTAATAGGAATACCTTAGCCAGTGCCCTCGCTGCCATTGCGTCCCATGCAGGTGTGTTGAGCGCTGGTGTGTTTGATAAAATCTAGCAAGATGCGCTGATGGGGTTTGCCTAGGGGACGCACCTGCTTTGCTTGCTCTGAATAGCGATCGCCCCGCCCAATCTCTTCAGGAGTCGCTAACGCCATATCCCATCCTTCATTGAGCACAAGCTGGCTTTGAGCGACACCCAGTTCTCCCTGGTAAACATAGCGAACAACCTGCGTATCTTCATACAGGTCAAACTGAGTCAGGGTAGTGGGTGCATAGCCAATTTCTTCTAGCAACTCTCGCCGGATCGCAGCATCAGGGCTTTCACCTGGTTCAATGTGTCCGCCAAACAGTGCCCAATGACCGGGGTAAAAAATACCAGGAATGTCATCACGAAGCTGTAGCAAAAAATTGTCATTCTGATGCAGGATTGCGATCGCAACCCTATGCCGTTGATCCTGGCTCATCCCTTATTCCTCATCCCCCCACGATCGCTTTTCACTGCTGGCGATCGCTGAAGTAGTTGCTGTTGCTCGACATAGGAATCGCCTTGTTCTTTGCCATTAAGTGGAATGCTTTGGTAGAGTAGCTTGCCTTGAATAACAACCTCATCGCCTGTGCCGGGGATCGGTTCAGTGGCAATTACCCAGATACTGCCTGTCATGTCCTGAAGCTCGTACGCACTTTTGCCCAGCAGGGGAGCATGGTTGCTGACTCGACCCTTCAGTTGGACACTTTTAGTCTGAGCGATCGTGTTGGCTGAAGTTTGCTTAATGTCGGCAATGGTCACTGTGCTAAGTGACATGTTCACAGGTTGAACGCCACTGCTCTCCGTTTTTGACCAACTGAGAGATGTGCACCCGACGAGGCTCACGCACAGAAAAGCGATCGCCCCCTTGCTTTGAACATTTAATAATTGAGCCTTTAAAAAAGCCATCGCACTTCTAACCTCTAGGGTTTGACGAAAAAGGACGCTGGATCTGCGAAACTGGTGGACAGCCTAACGCTGTGTTAACACAGTCTTACGGTATTTGACCAGCCTTTGACCACTCGTACGACAGCGATCGCTGTCTTAAGTTTGACGTATGTCTTCTACTGCTCAATTGCTTGATGGTAAAGCCTTAGCTAACGGCCTGCAAACCGAGCTGATGCAGCAGGTTCAGGTTTTACAAGTGCACATGGGAAGACCCCCCGGTTTGGCAGTGCTAATGGTGGGTGATAATCCTGCCAGTGCGGCGTATGTCCGCAATAAAGAGCGAGCTTGCGCCAATGTTGGTATTGCCTCTTTTGGTCAGCATTTTCCAGCCACAGCGACCCAGGCTGAGTTGGAGCAGGCGATCGCAACGCTTAACCGTGACGATCGGGTGGATGGCATCCTTGTACAGCTTCCTTTGCCCGACCATCTGGATGCGGTCGCGTTGCTGAACCAAATTGAACCTTCTAAAGATGCCGATGGGCTACATCCAGTGAATTTAGGGCGCTTAGTACGGGGTGAACCTGGCTTGCGTAGCTGTACGCCCGCTGGGGTGATGCGTCTGTTAGAGGCTTACAAGGTGAATTTGAAGGGGCAACAGGCAGTCGTCATTGGGCGGAGCATTCTAGTGGGTAAACCGCAGGCATTAATGCTGTTAGAAGCGGATGCTACTGTCACGATCGCCCATTCACGTACGCCTGATTTAGGCGCGATCGCCCGGACGGCTGATGTCCTCGTGGTTGCCGTGGGTCGCCCAGCCTTAATTACGGCTGAAATGGTTAAACCGGGAGCGATCGTGGTCGATGTTGGCATGAACCGAGTCACGGATGCTACAGGTAAAGCCCGACTGGTCGGGGATGTAGATTTTGCTTCTGTGCAGCCGATCGCGAAAATGATTACACCAGTACCGGGCGGGATCGGTCCCATGACGGTTGCTATGCTGCTGCAAAATACAGTACTAAGCTATCGTGAGCGGTAAAAAAGGGCTGTACGTTAGTGCCAGCCGCCACCTTAGGTAGCGGTCATTAGCTGCCGTTGCTGATGTACTGTTGCAACAGTCTGTTAGTCAATGGCTCATGCGTGCAGAAACCTCCGTAGAATGATTGAGGGACAAAAATGATTGAAAAGCGATCAATCCGTGTGCTTGTGTTGTAACTGAAGTGAGAATGGGGGAGAGATAGAAAAATGGTTTTATCGGACAAACGGCAGATGTCCCAAAAGGAACGCCATTTTGATCTGGCAGCCTATCTACAAGAACGGCAGACGCTTGTAGAAGCGGCGCTCGATCGTTCCCTCCCAGTCATTTATCCAGAGAAAATTTATGAAGCGATGCGCTACTCGCTTTTAGCGGGCGGCAAACGGCTACGACCGATTCTCTGTCTGGCAACCTGTGAACTGATTGGTGGCACGATCGAAATGGCAATGCCGACTGCCTGCGCGTTGGAAATGATTCATACGATGTCATTGATTCATGACGACCTACCCGCAATGGACAATGACGACTATCGTCGCGGCAAGCTGACTAACCATAAGGTCTACGGCGAGGATATTGCGATCTTGGCAGGCGATGGCTTGCTTGCGTACGCCTTTGAACACGTTGCGATCGAGACAAAAGATGTGCCTTACGATCGCCTCCTGCGGATTGTCGCCATTTTGGGTCGAGCCGTAGGGGCAGCGGGTCTCGTTGGTGGGCAAGTCGTCGATCTGGAATCAGAAGGCAAGACTGAAGTATGCCTGGAAACGCTCAACTTCATCCATAACCATAAGACGGCCGCTTTGCTGGAAGCCTCAGTGACGTCGGGAAGTATTTTGGCAGGCGTGAGTGATGCTGACTTGCAGCGCCTAACCCACTATGCTCAGCACATTGGTTTGGCGTTTCAAATCGTGGATGATGTTTTGGACATCACGGCAACCCAGGAAGAACTTGGTAAGACGGCTGGTAAAGACCTGCGGGCGCAAAAGGCAACCTATCCTAGCGTCTGGGGATTAGAGGAGTCCAAACAGCAAGCACAGGTGCTAGTACAGAAAGCCAAGGCAGAACTGGCTGGCTTTGGCGATCGTGCCAAGCCACTGATTGCGATCGCGGACTTTATCACGGCGCGCACCCACTAATTGGAACGTTAATGGCTACAAGATGAACGCGCTTCTTTCACCTTTAGCCTTCTCTCCTTGTTCTTTATTTTTCCTCTAACGCAAAACATATGCAGCACTTTGGCGATATTATCCACAACCAGGTACTGCTAGTTTCACTAATCGCCTGTTTGGTTGCTCAGGCAATGAAGCTTGTGATCGAGTTAGCCAAACAGCACAAAGTTAATTTGCGAGTGCTGGTTGAAACTGGCGGTATGCCAAGTGCTCACTCTGCGCTCGTAGCTGCACTGGCTACGGGGGTCGGTCAAACCTCTGGCTGGGCAAGCTCAGAGTTTGCGATCGCGGTTATTTTTGCCGTCATCGTTATGTATGACGCGGCTGGTGTACGACAAGCGGCTGGCAAGCAAGCACGTATTCTTAACCAGATCATTGATGAATTCTTTCAGGAAGACCAGCAGTTCAACGAAGCCCGCCTGAAAGAGTTGCTGGGTCATACGCCTGTTCAGGTCATTGCTGGCTTAATTCTGGGGGTAGCAATCTCCTGGATCGCCGAAATAGCCTACTAAAGTAGCCTAAGTCAAGACAGTTCTGACGAAGGAGATGCTTTACAGCCGTTTCCACATGCCGTAACCATATTTATTACCATTACATAGCTGCACAAATCGGCAAGCACTATACTTACCGATTTAATTGCTGCAACTACCCATTACCAGGAAAATGCTCAATTTGGGCATAGCCGCTAAAAACCAGCGTCTTGCCTTGAGTCTCCAAACGATTAATCCGCATCGTTACGCCATCTAGGTCAAAACGATCTAGATCCACCATATTGTCGAGAATTTCGGCGAATGCCAGCGTCATGACGCGTGAAATACCTCTCAGTTCTTCGGGCACAACAGCTTCGTTAAACTGTGGCTGCTGGAACGAGATGCGGCGGCGGCGTTCAACTGCTAACGTTGCCGTAAGGCTAATCGGCACAGTGCCATTAGGTAGTTCAGTTTTAGCAAAAATCTGAATCTTGCTATCTGGCAACAGTTGGAGGTTGACATCTGTAAATGAAACAGGTTCACCACCAGAGAGGTTTGTCAGCTCAGGCGTGTCAATGTTCAAAAGCCGTTTTTTAACCAACTCAGATGAAAAGGCATGATTGATGCCCTCTTCGGTCAGTACGACTTGAGCGATCGCCTGAGTCGGCTGCCTCAACCGAATCTTGCCACCTAAAACAGAGCTAAAGTCAATCGAAACGGCATCCGTTTCAAACGACATTTCCTTAACCCAAAAATCTTTTCGGATAACGAGGGAACGCCCGTTCATCTTAAAGTTATCAATGCTCCCTTGCAGCAGCTTGCTAGAAGGCGAACATCGAATCGAAACGTCCACTGACTCGCTTTGGGAGAACAGATGGCGAATCGATTGGCTGACGACCTTGTTGAGCATACGCTCACCAAAGTCAGTACCAGTAGGGGGTGCAGTAAAGCCACCAATCATGCGATCTTTAGTCCCGAAGGTTGTCTCACTAAGTTGTAACAAATTGTGAAGAAACCGACAATTGTTTTCTGCCTTTTTTGTTACTTCTGGCAGCAAATGTCATCAGTTGAGGTTCGTCAAACACCTCTGTATCAAGCTTATGGCAAGTGATCCTACTGCCTGACACGCGAATGATTAAGGTTTTCCCAGCATTCGATTAGCAAAAGTTATCTTCTAGCTCTATTGCATGTCTCGATCGTACTGTGCTTAAGGGCAGAAAGACAGCATTGTGATAGGCGATTGCGAATTGGAACACTGGGATCGGAACGACTCAACTCAAAACTCCTTCGGCTCCAGCTTGGGTCGAAAGCAAAACATCCTTTTCATCCTTTCCTAAACGCATTAGACGAAGCGCTAGATGGAGATTCTGCATAGCGTTTTAGCTCCCGTGCCATACGGCGGATGCCTTGTTGCTCGTCCTGACGAATAAAGGGATAGAAAACTCGTGTGAGCAGTCCTGAGAAATTTTCCTGATGAATGTATTTAGTGCGATCGCGTCCTGTTTCCTGAAGCTGAAAGATATGCTCATTGGCAAACCCAGGAATGGATGAAACCCATTTCAGGCAAACCTCTGGTTGTACCAGCGTGATGCGTGGTTGAAACTCAGTTTCTTCATCGCCCGGTCTACGGCGCAGCGAGAGCGAAACCTCCTGCCCTTGCTCAAATGTTTGGTTTGAGTCGCAGTCATAGAGAAACGTATTCCAGTACAGCCACTGTTCTTTGCGCAATAATGCTTGCCAAACCCTGCGCCGGGAGGCATTGATTTCAATTTCAGCGTAGAGACTGGGCATAGTGAACAACACTTCACAGAAATCACATCCAGGCAGTTGGTGTGACTTGGTACAATTGCGGGTCAAACATTCCTTTAAGCTAGGAACGCTTTTGCGGGCTTTACCTTTCGACTCGACGTTAATTAAGCTAATCTCAAGGCGACAATCTACAATACCCACACGCCCATGACCAACCTTACTCCTAATCCCAGTTTTAGCCTTACTATCCGCTTTCAGGTGCCAAACCGACCAGGTATGTTGGCATCGGTGACAATGGCAGTATCTAGCCTGGGCGGCAATATGGGTCAGATTGATCTGATTGAGCAGACACGCCAGCTTTCACTGCGAGATATTACCATTGACGCTGCTAGCACCGAACATGCAGAGACGATCGTCGCCGCAGTTAAGGCACTACCCGACATTAAGGTGCTGAATGTGTACGATCGTACCTTTGATTTGCATCGCGGCGGCAAAATCACCGTGGAGAGCCGCATTCCATTGCGGGGGCAGCAAGATCTAGCAATGGCTTACACACCGGGAGTCGGACGGATTTGTACGGCAATTGCTGAAGATCCAGAGCAGGTACATACGCTGACGATCAAGCAAAACACTGTGGCGATCGTCACGGATGGCAGTGCTGTTCTGGGCTTAGGCAATCTTGGTCCCGAAGCGGCAATGCCTGTTATGGAAGGTAAAGCCATGCTGTTCAAAGAATTTGGTGGGCTGGATGCCTTCCCCATCTGTTTGGCGACGCAAGACACCGATGCGATCGTCGAAACGGTAAAAAATATTGCGCCTGTTTTCGGTGGCATCAACCTGGAGGATATTGCTGCTCCTCGCTGCTTTGAAATCGAAGCCCGGTTGCAACGCGAACTGGATATTCCTGTGTTCCACGACGATCAGCACGGGACGGCAATTGTTACCCTGGCAGCGCTCATTAATGCGCTAAAGCTGGTACACAAGTCTATGACGGATGTCCGCATTGTGATTAATGGTGCTGGTGCTGCTGGGGTGGCGATCGCCCGTCTTCTCCGTAAAGCTGGCGCAGAGCATATCGTTATGTGCGACTCTAGAGGTATTCTGTCCCTCGATCGCGCTGATCTGACAGCGCAAAAGCAAGACTTTGCAGTTGAAAAAAGCGGCAACTTGGCAGACGCAATGAAAGGTAGCGATGTTTTCTTAGGCGTAAGCGCTCCCGGTGTTGTTACACCAGCAATGGTGCGCTCGATGGCAAAAGACCCGATCGTCTTTGCAATGGCAAACCCTATCCCCGAAATCCAGCCTGAACTGGTCAAGCAGGATGTTGCCATCATGGCAACGGGTCGCAGCGACTATCCTAATCAAATCAACAATGTGCTGGCGTTTCCAGGTGTGTTTCGGGGTGCGTTAGATTGCCGTGCCTCCACCTTTACAATCACTATGTATCTAGAAGCCGCACAGGCGATCGCATCCTTAATTAAGCCCTCTGACCTCAGTCACGAATTCATTATTCCCTCGGTCTTTGATGAGCGTGTAGCAACGGCGGTTTCTGCGGCTGTACAACAGGCAGCTCGTCAAGATGGGGTTGCACGTGCCTAATATAGCGATCGGACTGACTCAGCAGCCTCTGCCCGTCTCTAGTCCATTGGTACTACACACCAACGATTAATTATTATAGCCGTAGTCAATTTGGTGAGGACGGGGTGCAGGGGTTGAAACCCTCTTCGGCTTGAGCGCTCACGTCGAAAGCTGGCTAAGGGCAAAGCCCACCCCCCCTTGCTCCCAATGTCCTTATGTTTATGGCAGCAGCTATAGAATTAGGCGCAAGAGTTTGCAACTTTGGTCAGTGTGATCAAGCGATCATTCATTAATGGAGCGATCGCTTGATCGTTGCTAGAGGTAGTGATACCAAACGTCTCAAGTGTGGCAGTGAATCAAATAGATCCAAGAAAATCCAAGAAAGTCAAGAATAGATCGTAGCCGCTAGAGGCACCATTAACGCCTGGAAAAACTTGAACGTAATAGGTGCCAGCACTTAAATTATTGAAAGTGATTGAATCAGCCGCATTACCACTAAATGTAGACTCTTGAATCAAGCTCCCATTAGAACTACGCAAGGCAATATCTAGATCATTACTTAAACCAAACAGATCAACAGAAACGAAACGAGTCGTCGTCAGTGTAAAGCGGTAGTAGTCGTTTGTATCACTACCACTAATGAAGTTGTGAAAGTAAGTGAATCCTGAGCTAGGAGAACCCAGACTCAGAGCAGTGCCCAATGTGTTGCCAGGATCCGCTGTAGCGGAACGGCGGTCACTTAAACCGTAAGTTACCCAGTGCTCAAAACGCTGACGGTTCGTGTTAATGCCAGCGCTAGCTAAGTCGGGGTTCGCAATGGGGTAAGCGCTAGCGTTAAAGGCGGGAGAGAAGGATCGTCCTTCATCCACGCCAAAACTTACCAGGTGGGCAAAAGCTGCCGCTTGATTACCGTTAAAGGCTTGACTGACGTCCGCATTGTTTGCCAAGTAGTAGCCAACATCGACAAACGGTGAGAAGCTACGGGACTCATTAATCCCGTAAAGCTCTAAATGTACTAGTGCGCCAAGCCGACTGCCATTCACTGCGTTGTAGACATCACTATTAGCAAACAAGTAATAATCTAAACCTGCGACAGTACTAACATTGTCAGCAATATTGTCATTAGTACCCATAAAAGGGGAGAACCAACGTCCTTCCTCGATACCAAAGATGCTTAAGTGCTCCAGTATTAGCTCTCGATTTCCTCCATAAGCCTGGTTAACATCCCCGTTGAGGTTCCTATAAAAGTCAATGTCAACATATTGAGAGAAGCGCCGACCCTCAGCGACACCAAAATTCTGTAGATGACCAAGCAGCTGTTGATTACTTGTTAAGCCTGCGGCTACTAAGTCAGGGTTGCTAGAGCGATAGACGCTCAGGTTGGCAAAGAAGGAAAAGAACCGTCCTTCATTGACCCCAAAGTTTTGAAAGTGTTGGGTCAATTGCTCATCGGTAGTTAAACCTGCTGCACCTAAATCTGTATTGGCAGCACGGTAAGCATCTACATCAAAAAGGTCAATAGCCATTTGTCTGGTCACGAAATAATAACGGCTTTATAGTTGCATAAGCGATAAAGCACAAACAATCCTTAAATGGAAAAATTGCGTAAATTTACGTAAACTTTATGTCTCAATTTTACAGTTCGCCGACGCTTTGCTCATCTACTAGAAACGCTAGCACTAGCTGATAGCGGTTGAAAAACGTAATTTGACGCGCGATCAAGATACTCGTCAGGTCTTTAAGCAGAATGACCTTTGCATGAGCTTAGGTTCCAACGTGCAGTGCTTGCTGACGTTTGACAACTCTTGATTCAGCAGCATCCTATGTCTTGTTAATTGCTATAGGCGATCGACGGTAACCTCAACTTTCCGATCGCCTAGAGAGAATTTGTGCATTTAGCAACTCTTGGGGAGAGGCAAGAAGCTTAATTTTTGCGAACGTTAACTCTTTGTTTTCGTTAAGTGTAAAGAGCCAGGAGACATTGACTCCAAAAATGGGGGTTTGCACCTTTCCGCTAACCTCCACTGTGGTACAGCCATCCTCCACCGCTTGCGCCACACCCTGACGTGGTTGCAACTTTAGACCTTTTGCTTCTGCTTGCAGGTAGGTGGCGATCGCAGCCTGACCCTCTATCGCTTGCTCAAACGGTGGTTGCATTACACCATCAACGGCAAACAGTTGACTCGTTGCCTCAAACGCCTCTTCGTTAAGCGTTTCAAAGTAGCGCAAGATTACTGGTTCGCTGATGCCAGCAATGGTAAGCGCTGGTGATGCAGTTGCTTGGTGCAGGGTGGAGGGTGACGGTTGCATAGTTTTGGTTAAAGCTAGGGCGATCGCAGCCTGGAGTAAGCCAAGCTGCGTAAGGCAAGCATAGGTAGGGAAACCAATAAACGCTTGCCTCCTTAGAGAGATTCTGTGCCGCAAGCAGCCAAAACTTTGCTATATCAGTAGCACTAGGGATAGACAGGTGTTGTCGGCACGACTACAGACCCTGGAGTGGGTGATGGAGTGGGAGAGGGTGATGGGGTAGGGAATAGTGATGGCGTGGGTGATGGAGTGGGAGAGGGTGTGGCTGATGGTGTGAGCAATGGAGTTGGTGTAGGTGATGGAGTGGGAGAGGGTGATGGAGTTGGCGTGGGGAAAGGTGATGGATTGGGTGTAGGGAACAATGATGGAGAGGGTGATGGAGTCGGATTCACCGGGGGCGTGAGGGATGGAGTTGGTGTAGGTGATGGAGTTAGTGTTGGTGTGGGTGCCAGAGTGGGTGATGGAGTCGGATTCACCGAGGGCGTAGGCACTAGTATTGAAGGCATTGGGGATGGGTTTGGTGTCGGTACGCCAAGTTCCGTAGAGGATGGTGGTTGAGCCGGTATTGGAGCACCGACGACCACAACATAGTTAGATGGAATAGTAGGCAGTCGTCCAGCATTTACTAATGCCTGATAGACAAAGGCAGCAACTTCAGCACGAGTGGTAGGACGAGCTGGGTTTAAACCTTTTACTCGAGGATAGTTGACAACAATTTGGTTCTCGGTTGCCGCTGCGATCGCCCCCATTGCCCAATCTGGAATTTGAGCAGCATCCTGGTAATAGGACAACACATCTGCGCCTGTGCTGCTGAATTGCAACCCGCTGGCTAGTGTCACTAGTGCTTCGACACGGGGAATTTGTTGATTGGGCTTAAATGTGTTGTCTGGATAACCCGACATAAAGCCCTTCTCGTAAGCCATTTGAATAGCTTCGGCACCCCAAAAGCTGGGTTGAATATCACTAAAGGCGGTGCGGGGGCGTTGAGCAGGCGTGCTAAACGCTTTGCTAACGATCGCGGCAAACTGTACGCGTGTTACCGGATCATTCGGACGAAAGGTGCCATCTTCAAAACCACTGATGATGTTTTGTGCAGCCAGTGCATCAATGTAAGTCTTCGCCCAATTTGACTGCGTATCAACAAAAGCCGTTAGCTTAATGTTGGATGGTGCCGTATCGCTGGTGAGATAAACCAGTCCCAGCACCTTGCCATTTTCAGTGCGCTTTGTGAGTCGCCAACCAGAGTTAAGACTGATTTTGACAAAAGCGCCAGCCGGGGGTAATCCATTTGTTCTGCCAATTTCGATCGGTGGTGCATCACGATTAGTCAAATTGGTCGCCAATAGCACCAGATCGTTTTCACGTCGGGCGATACCAAGTTGAAAGAGAAGACCAAATTCCCGGTTAGCCATGCGGACCGAGTAGCCGTTACTGTCAGTACTACGCGCACAAATGTCTGTGAAGTCAAATTGCAAGAGGAGTGGATCGATTAGTGTAGGGTTTGTGCCGCTCTCACTCCAGCAGGGACGTGCGTTAGAAACCTGCTCTAGGATCAAAAGTTGGTATGCATTAGCACCGAGCGGAGACGCAACAACTGCAAACTTGTTGGGGTCAACCTCTGTTTGCCCAAAGACTGCCGCGATCGCGGTTTTTGCCGAAGGCAACAGACCTAGAGATGTGATGCCTAAAACCGTAGCGATAGAAGCAAGGCGCGATCGGATTGAAGTTGCCATAGATGTAACCTACCTGCGTAAACGAGTCGAACCAACGTATTGTTCGATCGCTTAACAGCATAGCAATCGATCGAACCTTGCCGGTTTTACTCCTCGTTGACGCATTGGCACCTTAATAGTGCCGTTCCCAGATCAACTTCTTCCAAAGCCTTAATAGCAACTCCCTTTTTGAACGCTACAAGGTAGAATCCCTTGCCTGCAACTTCTCCTTTCATAAGGAGAATTGAGAGGGATGCATCAGGCTAATGGTTTGTTTAACTAGGAACCGTCAGCGGTTGACCATTATGTTCAGGTTTTAAGTTAAGAAAAAAGGGAATGGCGCTGGCAGCCCAATCGTGTGGCGCGATGAAACTGGCTGCGTCGCTGCCATAGCAAGTTTCCAGCATCTCAGTATGCACAATACCAGGACTGAGAGGAATGGCTGCCATGCCTGGAGGAAGCTCTTGAGCTAGGGCGCGAGTTAAGCCTTCGATCGCCCATTTAGACGCGCAATAAGATGCAACATTAGGCGAAGTCGATCGCCCCCACCCGGAGCTAAGATTCACAATGATGCCATGCTGCTTTGTCACCATTGCGGGTAAAAAATGGCGAATGACATTAGCAACACCTTTAATATTAATGTCGATCAATGTAGAAAAGTCTGCTGACGGCACTTCCCAGAGGGGCGCTAGCGTGTTGATAATCGCAGCATTATTGATCAGCAAATCTGGCGTTCCATAGGTTGCCAGCAGTCGCTTTGCCCATGCCTCTACCTGAAGCTCATGAGCGACATCGATCGCGGCAAAGTCATGCGGTGAGCCAAAGCGCTGCTGAAGTTTTCCTATCGCCTTGGGCGATCGAGCACAGCCTATAACTGTATGTCCTGCTTGGGCAAACCCCTCTGTCATTGCAAGCCCAAGTCCCTGGCTCACACCAGTAATGAGGATCAATTTAGTCATCCGCTCTGTTCGCCCATTTACAGGTCGCTACATCGACTGCTTCAGTCTAGTCACTACCAACGCTGATACCGCTACCTTCCAGGAGTGCCCCTGTGATATCCACACCACTGGTTTTAGCACCAGCGGTTTCAGCATTACTCACATTAGCATCTTTCAAATTGGCATCTGTAAGGTTCGCTTGATTGAGGCTAACGTTACTAGCAAAGGCTTCCGAAAGATTAGCACCTTCAAGATTAGCACCTGTTAAGTCAGCACCTTCGAGGTTGGCATTAGTCAAATTAGCACCTTGCAGATTGGCATTTCTAAGGTCAGCGCCAATCAGGTGCGCCTCTGTTAAGTCTGCGCCAGATAAATCGCACCCAGCACACGATCGCGTTTCGATTAGGCGCTGTACGTGAGCCGGATTTGCAGCCTGCGCTGGAGCGGTGATCGCCAGAGCAGCGGCGATTAAAAGCGCGGGAGAAAGTTTAAGGTTCATATTTGCCTCTTGGAATGTCCATTGCTTGCTTCGCGCAAAGTGAAGCGTCAGTTGGCTACTACACAAGACACACGACAAAAATCGGAATTGAGCGAAAGGGAATAAGTCAACTACTTCTACATTGCCACAAGGCTCGGCGCTCGCAATCCTGCTATCGGCAGAGATTTGTAGGAAACATTAGCCAACCGCTATAACAGTTTGTTGCTAAAAAATTGCTACCAAAATAAGTTGGGTTTTGCGATCGCCTCTAGCTTTATCGCCTTAAAAACGGGCGCGATCGTGGGGCTCATCAAAATTGATCAATGGACCTTTTGGAACAATGTGATTCGGGTTTACCTGCGTCTGGCTCATATAGTAATGGCGCTTGATGTGGTCTAAATTGCACGTTGCTTTAATGCTGGGATATTGATAGATATCTTTCAGGTAATTCCACAAATTTGGATAATCAACAAGGCGCTTGAGATTGCATTTGAAGTGCCCGTGATACACAGCATCAAAGCGTATCAAGGTTGTAAAGAGACAGATATCTGCTTCAGTGAGTTGATTGCCACACAAATAACGCTGCTGACCTAGAACGGCTTCCCAACGATCAAGGTTTTCAAACAGTTCTGTTACTGCTTCTTCGTAAGCGTCTTGAGATGTAGCAAACCCAGACCGATACACGCCGTTATTAATAGGCATATAAATCGCGTCGATCGTCCGATCAATTGTGTCTTGCAAGGCTGGAGGATAGAAATCTGTGTCTGGTTTGGCGATCGCCGTAAAGGCAGTATCAAACATCCGAATAATTTCACGCGACTCATTGTTGACGATCGTCTGGGTCTGCTTATCCCACAGCACAGGCACCGTGATCCGTCCGGTGTAGCGATCATCTGCTTTAACGTAAAGGTCCTGCAAGTATTGAGCGTGGTTTACTGTATCGGGAAGGCAGCCTGGTGCATCCGAAAAGCCCCAACCCTTATCCGTTAAAATAGGATCGACGATCGACAACCCGATCGCTTCATCTAACCCTTTAAGCTGACGCATCATTAGCGTCCGGTGCGCCCACGGACACGCCAGCGAAATGTAGAGGTGATACCGTCCTGCTTCTGCCTTAAACCCGCTCGACCCATCTGCCGTAACCCAGTGACGGAACTTTGTTGGCATTCGGTTAAATTTGCCCGTCTTGTCACGCTCTGTCCATTCTGTTGTCCATTTGCCATCGACCATCATACCGAGTGCCATACGGTGCCTCCATTGGAAGTTTTAGGTGTTGAGTTTTGAGTTGTAGGAGCGGAATAAGGAGAGGGGGAAGGAAGGGGCGAGGATCTGCTTCAGACTTCAGTCTTTAACCTTCAGCCTTTAGCCTTCTCTCCCCAACCCCTTCCTAACTCACTGTTATGCCAGATCAAACAGCAGGATTTCTGCATCGGTGCTGGCTGCAAAAGCTAATTCGGTTGCGTTACTGATTGCAGCCGCATCACCCTTATCAAGTGTGGTACCGTTCAGCGTCACCTCCCCCTGCACAATTTGTACCCAGGCATGGCGATCGGCTTGCAGCGTATAGGTAAGCTGCTCACCTGGCTCTAGAATCGTGGCGTAGATTGCGGCATCTTGATGCAGCTTGACTGCACCATCCGTTGCCTCACGATTTGCAATAGCCCGCCATTGGTTGCGTTTTGTTGCTGCTGGGAACTCTTTTTGCTCGTAGCTAGGCGTGATGCCTTGCCGTTCTGGCAAAAGCCAGATTTGCAGCAAATGCAATCCTTCTGTCGTGGAGGGATTGAACTCGCTGTGAGTAATCCCGGTGCCTGCCGAAAAGCGCTGCACACCACCAGCACCAACCTTCTCTGTATTACCGATACTATCTTTGTGAGCCACGGCACCAGAGACGACATAGGTGATGATTTCCATATCCCGATGGGGATGCGTTGGGAAACCTTTAGCAGGGGCAACCATATCTTCGTTGATGACCCGCAGGCTACGAAAGCCCATGTGCTGTGGATCGTAATAGTTGGCAAATGAGAATGAATGATAGGAGTCTAGCCACCCGTGGTTAGCGTGTCCCCGGTCTTCAGCTTTACGAACTGTGAGCATGATCAGTGCCTCCTGTAGAAATATACTAAGTCATACACTTCGTATGCAAACAGAATAACACATAAAATGTTTGTATGCAAACTAATTGGCATTAGTCTTGATATGCCTACTATGCCGCTGCTATGCGGTACGCTTCTATAGCTGTGAGGGGCGATCGCTCTTCTGAAGTCAACGATTAGCAGGATGACACATTGCGAGGCGCGATCGTGTTGTCAACTTGCACCATCTTTATAAGAACTAACCGCTATGTGGTGTCGCTGAAGTTGAGTACAGCGTAAGCCATTCGCATATCAACTTCATTCCTGAAGCCTAAACATACATACAAACGGTCGGGTTGCAGAAACGGTTAATCAAACAAACTACCCGCGCGGGTAATTAGATAGTTAAGCACCCTCACTCATAATGTGGGCGTACAGCTTTAGCTTGAAGATAGAGGAGAACCCGATTGCACCAGGAAACTGTCAAGCAAGTGAGTCCTTTTGGAGAAGCAGATTGCGAATCTGAAGTGAAACTCCTCAAGCAAGAGTACAGCGAATATTTCTTTTACGAAACTCGATTCAATAGTTTAGCGCTTGATCCAAATGCCTTCCTTATCGTGGGCAGACGAGGATCGGGAAAAACTGCCCTCTCTCAATTCTTCTCCTTTCAAAAGCAACTTCGCAACACGATCGCAATTGATGTTGATGAGCCTGTAGCGTTTGAACAGATTTTAGAAAAAGTTTCTAAACTCACGATGCAGTCTCGCGAAGTTGCCATTCCTAGAATTGCAAAAATATGGGACTTTCTCATTTGGCTCATCATCTTTAAAGAACTGAAGGATCAGGATATACGGATTCGGGCTGCCTGTATCTTTGGCGATCACAATAGCAAAGTCTCCAACTTCATTCGCCATACACTCAGCGCTCTGGTTAATCATTTTTTGGATACCAAAGGTGATTTACTGAGTGAGTTAGAAGCGATTCTTTCAGACGAAAGAATTACCGCTGGTAAAGCTGCCGTACTGGAAATAGCACGCAAAAAACCGATCATCGTAGCGATCGACACATTGGAAAATTACGCTGTTAATGACGACATTATGATGCGAACAACGGCAGCGCTGATTCAGTGCGGTTCTGAGTTCAATCGCGATCACGCTAGAAATGGAGTGCATTTAAAGATCTTTTTGATGGCTGAAGTTTTCCCTCACCTGAAGGAAGAAGTCATTCTAAACACGCTGAAATTTGTGCGACATGAAGTCTATTTGCATTGGCGACCAAAAGATTTACTGCGACTTATTAGCTGGCGCTTTCATCATTATTTACGCGCAGTGGGTCAGCTCTCCAAAGAGTCTACAAACATCAAATGGGATGACTATAACGAAGTCCGCGAGAAGATGTGGAACCCTTATTTTGGCAACAGCCTACGGAATCATAAAGGCTTGTCTGAGCTATCGTTTCCTTATGTGCTGCGTCATACGCAAATGCGTCCTCGGCAACTGATTGTACTCTGTAATACGATCGCAGCTCGAGCGACTAGAGAAAAAACATTCCCAGCTTTTCGTCCAGAAACGATTATCAAGGCTGTTGCAGAAGGTGAATATGCTTTGGCGGAAGAAGTGCTTAACTCTTACAGTGCCGTTTACCCAAAAGTTGGCAGAATTGTGGAAGCGCTGTCAGGTTTACCGATGATCTTTAAAGGGAATGAATTAGATAAAAGAGCACCGCTTACTTCATCGGAATGGCCGACTGGAGAATATTCTCCCTTCGCGTTTCGGCAACTCATTGCTGAACTAGGCATTATTGGACGAGTACGAAATATTGATCAAAAATCGGGCTTTGTAGAAGCAGATTTTGAATATAGTTCAAAAACACGACTACCGCTACTTGTTACAGATTGCTGTGTGGTGCACCCAATGTTTTACCGACGGCTCAATATCAACCAGAACCATAATCTGAGGGTTTACCCTTTTCCTGAACATGAGGAATTTCAGGAGCTTGCCTATCGATAAGCGATCGTTGTTTGCCAGAAAAAACAGCTTTCACTGATCCTCTTGATCCCTCCACCACGTTAGCGATCGCCACTTTTGATAGTGCTGGCGCGATCGCTGCCACCTTCAAGCGATCGTCTTTGCTGTAGGCAAGCATTATGCAACGTCGATCGCCTATGGTCGTAGCAGTGATCAATACAAAGGAGTTTCAATCGTGAGTAGTCAGCAAGCGCAAACCTGGCAGACGACTGCACTACTGGTGCTCGTCGGCATCGTGGCGCTGTTAGGGCTGAATGCCTTTGTCATCATCAACCCCGGTGAGGCTGGGGTTATTAGCATTCTCGGTAAAGCGCGTGATGGTGAACTGCTAGAAGGCATTCATATCAAGCCACCGTTTGTTTCCAGAGTCGACATTTACGATTTGACTGTGCAGAAGTTTGAAGTGCCTGCCCAAAGTTCTACCCGCGATTTGCAAGACTTGACTGCCAGCTTTGCCATCAACTTTCGCTTAGATCCAGCTCAGGTTGTGAATATCCGACGCACACAGGGCAGTTTGCAAAACATTGTGTCGAAGATTATTGCACCTCAAACGCAGGAGTCGTTTAAGATTGCGGCGGCACGGCGCACCATTGAAGAAGCGATTACTAAGCGTGATGAGCTGAAGCAGGACTTTGATATGGCACTGGGTGATCGCCTGAATAAGTACGGCATCATCATTCTTGATACCAGCGTCGTTGATCTGAAATTTTCGCCCGAATTTTCTAATGCGGTAGAGGAGAAGCAGATTGCAGAACAGCGCGCCCAACGAGCCGTGTATGTTGCTCAGGAAGCCGAGCAAGAAGCCGAAGCAACGATCAACCGCTCTAAAGGACAAGCAGAAGCCCAACGCTTGCTGCGTGAGACGCTGACACCAGAACTGCTACAGAAACAGGCGATCGAGAAATGGGACGGCAAGTTTCCACAGGTTATGGGTGGCAATGGGGCGCTGCCGTTCATTAATCTCGATACGGCGAAGCTGGCAACAAAATAGCGCATCATCTTGATCGTCTTGTATCAGGGATGGCACGCTTTGCAACGCTGGCATCCCTAATACGTTACCCAACAGCAAGTAACGCCTACCAGGACTATCCAACCGGATGAAACGTTTTCGCATTCAGTTTTTCTAAAGCGACGCAGTGAATTCTGAGACCACACGAGTGCTCATTTTAGGTGGCACAGGCGATGCAGCCGCACTCGCTGCCCAACTCTCGGTTTTGCCCGGAGTAGCGATTACCACCGCTTTAGCTGGACGGACACAGCAACCGTCCGCGCTACCTGGAGCAGTGCGCGTTGGTGGTTTTAGTGGCTCTAATGGCTTGCTTGCTTACCTCAAACAGCAACATATTGATATCTTGATTGATGCCACGCATCCATTCGCTGCACAGATGTCCTGGAATGCAGCAATGGCAGCAGTTGAGGCACGTCTTCCTCATCTCATGCTGGTGCGACCAGAGTGGAAGAAAGTTGCGGGCGATCGCTGGATTGAGGTCGAGACTGTCGAAGCCGCTGCCCCAGCTATCCCAACGAATGCCAAGCGAATTTTTCTTACCATTGGCAGACAGCAGCTTGCACCCTTCGCGCTGTTACCACATTGGTTCCTCATGCGGTCGATTGATCCACCAGCCACCGACATGGCGTTACCAAATGGCGAATTGCTGCTTGATCGCGGTCCCTATACGCTAGAAAACGAGATTGCGCTCCTAAAACAGCACAGGATTGAGGCGATCGTCAGCAAAAACAGCGGTGGTGCTGCCACTTACGCCAAAGTTATGGCAGCGAGAGAACTGGCGCTACCGATCGTGATGGTGCAGCGTCCTGCAATGCCATCTGGCGATCGAGTCTCAGATGTTGCTAGTGCAGTGGAGTGGGTGAAGCAAATGCTTTGAAAAGTGCTCAGCTTTCAGCAGTCGGCTTTCAGCGATCGGCAAGAGAACTGATCGATAGCACAGTAACGGTTACAAAACCAATCGGCTATCTAAGAATTTTAGTGATAATCAATGCTCCCAAGGTTGGGAGTGAAAGGCTTTTCATCCTTTATAGCTGCGGTTAGCGGCGGTCTTAGCTAGGGTTTGACTACTGCCCACTGCGTAATTGGTGCGAGCGATCGCCAACCCAAAAAACGCCCAATCGGTTCGGCACGTTGAATAGCAATGCGGGTAAAGGTGCCGCCTAGTTTTTCATGCCATTGAAAGAGGAGTCGTTCACCCTCGATCGTGACCACATTAGCAACTAGACGACCACCCTGTGGCAACGCTGCCCAGCAGGTTTCAATCATGCCGTCGGTGGTGGCACCACCACCAATAAAAATAGCGTTGGGTTGAGGCAAATCTTGGAGCGCATCAGGTGCTTTGCCGTTGATGATGTGTAGCCCCGGTGTGCCGAGTGCCGCTGCATTATCGGCAATATACTGTGTTCTGGTTTTCTCAATGGCGATCGCCCGACAACGGGGATGGCTCCGCATCCATTCAATGGCGATCGACCCACAGCCTGCGCCCACATCCCACAAAAGTTCTCCTGGCATGGGCGCAAGCGCCGACAGGGTAAGCGCCCGTACCTCATGCTTGGTCAGTTGTCCGTCATGGTGATAAGCATCGTCTGGAAGTCCCGGTGTACGCGGCAGGGCTGTTACGCCTGAATGGGCAACGCACTCAACCGCGATCGCGTTGAGGTTGGCTAAATTAGTCTCGCTCCATGTTGAGGCAGTGCCCACTACATGACGTTCGTAAGCGCCACCCAACCGTTCTAAAACCGTCATTGAACTATTGCCAAAACCGCGTTGAGTCAGCAGTGCCGCAACGATCGCGGGTGTTTGTTGACTTTCACTCAAGATCAAGAGCCTGGCACCCGGATAAAGATAGGCGTGCAGCAAGGCAGGCGGACGATTGCACAAGCTGACCGTTTCGACTTCCGTAAGCGACCAACCGAGTCGGGCACAAGCAAGGCTGAAGGTCGATGGTGCCGGAAGAATCGTCATTTCCGTCAAAGGGATGTGACGAAGCAGCGTGACCCCAATGCCGTAGCACATGGGATCGCCACTTGCCAGCACACAGACGGCTTGCCCCTGACGATGCAAAATTGCCTCGATCGAGTCCCGCAGAGGCGATGTCCAAACCAGGCGTTCGCGCTCGTCTGTCGGCAGCATAGCCAGATGTCGATCGCCCCCCACTAGCACTTCAGCACGATCAACTAGAGAACGAGCGATCGGGCTGAGTCCCGCTAACCCGTCCTCGCCAATCCCCACTACCGAAAGCCATTTCTGAGTCATGTAGCAGCACTAAAGAGTTTAATGGAGCCGTCAGCGGTCAGCTTTCAGCGGTCAGTCTCAGGGTGGGAGCTAAAAGCTGATAAAGTATCCGCTAGTGAGAACGAAGCCGTCAGGGGTTAGCTTTCAGCAGTCAGCCTCGAGTTAAGAGCTAAAAGCCTGATAAAGTATGCCGCTAGTGAAGCAGGTAATTCAAACTCTCAGGCTGATAGCTGATAGCTAACCGCTGATAGCTGATAGCCAATAGTCGCTCGCTGAAACTCGACCGGCTCATTACAAAAGTTGGTATCTCGCGTCTTGCCTGCCTTCTCATGCTAAGTTACTGAAGCCTCAAGTCGGGAAAGTCCGGTGTGATTCCGGTACTGTGCCGCAACTGTGAAGAGAAAGGACGAAGCAAAGGATGAAGGATAAACGCTAAAGGATAAATTTTTATCTTTAGTTTTTAGCCTTTAGCCCTTAGCCTTTCCAAGTCAGAATGCCGACTGGGCTGGTATCTGTGGGATGCCTTTGTCGTCTACTCCCTGCGTCGCACGGGGAAGGAGTAAAAGTTTTGTCAGCCTTAGCCGTATCACCATTTGCCACGTGTCCCGGTTTATTTCAGCCGTCAGCTGCACAGGATGGGCTGCTTTTGCGCTTGAGAATACCGGGTGGACTGCTGACGGTGCCGCAGTGTGAGGCGATCGCTGACCTCGCTGACCAGTTTGGTGGCGGCTATGTAGAAGTGACAAACCGCGCAAATGTGCAAATTCGTGAGCTTCGGGCAGGCATTACAACAGAGATGCTGGATCGCCTGCAAAACCTTGATTTAGCAGCCCCGCTCGCCGCTGTAGACTCACTTCGCAACATCATGTGTAGCCCTACCGCAGGCATCGATCGCCTGCAATTACTGGACACACGCCCGTTTGTTGCTGCCTGGAACCGTTATCTCACGACACGTCCCGATTTTGCAGTGCTGTCGCCCAAATTTAGCGTGTGCTTTGATGGTGGCGAAGCAGTTTCGGTGCGCGATCGACCTAACGATATCAGCTTGGTTGCCGTGCAAATTGGTGAAGCGGTTTGGTTCCGTCTCCATCTCAATCTGGGCGATCGTGGAGCAGCGCCCTGCGATGTCAAGGTGCTGGTCAAGCCGGAAGAGAGTTTACAGGTGCTATCAGCCATAGCAGAGATCTACCGCGATTACACAAGCGCGATCGACACTACAAAACGTCGTAAACCACGCTTAAGAGAGCTTTTGCACGACTGGGGTGTGGAAAATTTTTTACAAGCAGTTGCACGTCATCTCCCCTTTCCCTTGCAGCGAAGTGAAAGAACTGACAACGGTTCACTAACAAATGGCTATCAACATTTAGCAATCCATTCGCAACGGCAAACCGGACTTTCTTACATTGGTACAATACTTCCCCTCGGTCGTTTAGAGACGCAGCAACTACGTGGCTTAGCAACACTTGCAGCACACTATGGCAGCGGCATACTGCGCTTTACACCCTGGCAAAATGTCTTGCTTCCTGATCTGCAAACGTCACAAATAGCAGTAGTACAGCAGAAAGTTGAACAGTTGGGCTTGCATACATCTGCAACGCATCCTCAAAGCGCGATCGTGGCTTGTTCTGGTACAACCGGCTGCAAGTCATCCGCTACTAATACGCAAGCCGACGCACTAGCACTGGCAACCTATTTAGAAGAACATATTGCGCTTGATTGCCCCATTAATATCCATTTCAGCGGCTGTGAAAAATCCTGCGCTCAGCATCATACTAGCGATATTGCACTGGTTGGCGTAGCTCAAAATGGTTATGAAGCATATCACGTTTATGTTGGTGAAGATGCTTCAGATGAGGATAGTACAAAGTTCGGTCGATCGCTCTATCAAAACTATGCCTTCACACAATTACCTGGCTTGATTGAGCAGATGTTACGGGTTTATCAAAACCAACGATCGCACTCACAGGAAACCTTCAAGCACTTTGTCAATCGATATGCGATCGCTGAGCTGCATCAGATGCTTAGTTCGTCGTCAGATTGCGGCTTGATGGGGGTTAAAGGCTAAAACTGATGGCAATGAAACTGGAGAAGGTCGTACCATTTGGGCGATCACTAGATGAATATATCAAAATGTTTAACCTGACGGATGTTGATCTAAAGCAACGTCTTTTAGGGGTGGGCGATGGTCCTGCTAGTTTCAACGCTGAGGCAACGCAATTGGGTTATAGCGTTACTTCAGTTGATCCGATTTATCAATTCAGCGGTGTCGAAATCTTGTCTCGTTTTCATACCGTTGTAGACAATATTATGAGTCAGATTAAGGCATCGCCAGACGATTGGGTTTGGTCGTATCACCATTCACCAAATGACCTACGCAAAAATCGAGTGAAGGCGATTCATACGTTCATTAATGATTATGAAACTGGGAAAGCAGACGGACGTTATGTAATCGATGCCTTGCCTCATTTAGCACAGCTTGATCAAACGTATGATTTAGCCGTCTGTTCACACTTTTTATTCTTGTATTCAGAACAGTTCGACTATCAATTTCATCTAGAATCGATTCAAGAAATGCTAAGAGTTAGTCGAGAAGTGCGTATTTTCCCCATCCTCACGTTGATGCGCCAGCGATCGCCCCATCTCGATCCAGTTATGCAAGCTCTAGCCAATCAAGGTCATCGTTTAGCGCTCAAAAAAGTGCCTTACGAATTGCAAAAGGGTGGTAATGAAATGTTGATGATTACAACTGAACGTAAGCATGATTGACTACATTCGCGATGGTAACGAAATCTATCAACACTCGTTTGCCATCATTCGAGCCGAGGCAAATTTAGCAACATTACCAGCCACACTAGAAGCGGTAGCCGTGCGGTTGATTCACGCTTGCGGTATGACCGATATTGTGACTGATTTGGCATATTCAACTGATGCAGCGAGCGCAGGACGATCAGCACTCATTAACGGTGCGCCCATTTTGTGTGACGCTCAAATGGTGGCAAATGGTGTCACTCGTAAACGCCTACCTGCAAACAATGCTGTCATTTGTACGTTGAACGATCCACAAGTGCCTACGATCGCCCAAACAATCCAGAACACCCGATCGGCTGCCGCGTTAGAACTGTGGAAACCACATTTAGAAGGCGCAGTGGTGGCGATTGGCAATGCCCCAACTGCGCTCTTTCGCCTGCTGGAACTGCTAGATGAAGGCGCACCCAAACCTGCACTAATCTTGGGCTTTCCGGTTGGCTTTGTCGGTGCTGCTGAATCAAAAGCGGCGCTGGCAGCTAACAGCAGAGGTGTCCCCTTTTTGACCATTCAAGGTCGTCGGGGTGGTAGTGCAATGGCAGCCGCAGCCGTGAATGCGTTAGCAAAGGAGCATGAATTATGACGGCAATGGATGGGCAGAAGGCAGAAGGCATGGGGCAGAAGGTAGAAGGCAGAGGGCAGAAGGCAAAGGAAGCAGGGGAGGTAGGGGAAGCAGTTCAGCACTCAACACTCTCTTCCCCCACTCCCGACTCCCGACTCCCGACTCCCCCACCCCTCGGAAAACTTTACGGCTTGGGCATTGGTCCCGGTGATCCAGAGCTACTGACGCTCAAAGCCCACCGCATTTTGACTTCGGTGCCGGTGATTGCGTATCCCACAATGGAAAGCGGCAAAGTGTTGGCACGAGCGATCGTTGCAGATTTCATCCGCCCAGAGCAGCTTGAAGTGCCCATGCCGCTACCGTTTAGCGTAGAGCGATCGTCTCAGCCACATTATGACGCTGCCGCTGAGACGATCGCCCAGCATCTTGCGGCGGGACGCGACGTAGCGGTGCTATGTGAAGGCGAACCAATGCTGTATGGCTCGTTTATGTACATCTTCAATCGCCTTGCGGGACGCTTTGATACTGAAGTGGTGCCGGGGATTTCTTCGACCTTTGCTAGCGCTGCGATGTTGGGTGCGCCTCTGACCTATCGCAACGATGTTCTCAGCATTATGCCTGCGACACTGGATGAAGCGACCTTGCGCGATCGCCTCGCCGTTGCCGATGCTGCCATCATCATTAAACTGGGCAGGCACTTCGCCAAAGTCCGCACTATTCTGGACGAGCTAGATTTACTCTCACGGGCGCTATATATCGAACGGGCGACCATGCCAAACCAGCAGATTCGCCCGATCGCCGACATGAATCCGGCTGACGTTCCCTACTGGGCGCTGATTCTCATCCCTAGCCAAACACGCCCTCAATGAAATTATTGATAATAGAATCACCTTCACCCCAGATCGGGGAACTGTTGCCATGACTTCCTTGCCTCAAACCACGACTTCTCAGTTAAAAGGGTCGGCACTGCCACCACTGGAAAACGGCGATCGCTTGACCCGTCCCGAATTTGAGCGCCGTTACCATGCCATGCCCAAATTGAAAAAAGCCGAACTGATTGAAGGAGTCGTGTACATGGCATCACCGTTACGCTTTAGACCTCATGCCAAACCACATGGGCGCTTAATCACCTGGCTAGGAGTGTATGAAGCCGCTACGTCGTGTGTAGAAATGGGCATTGAGCCAACCGTTCGTCTGGATATAGACAACGAGCCACAACCAGATGGTGTTTTACTCATTAGTGCAGAAAGCGGTGGGCGCTCTATGTTGAGTGAGGATGAGTACGTGGAAGGGGCACCAGAACTGGTCGTAGAGGTTGCTGCTAGTAGTGCCGCGATCGATTTGGGCGACAAGAAAAGAGCCTATCGACGGAGTGGCGTGCAGGAATACATCGTCTGGCAAGTGTTTGACCAAAAAATTGATTGGTTTCAGTTACAGGATGGGGATTACGTTTCGTTAGCACCTGATGAAGGTGTGCTTCACAGCCAGGTATTTCCAGGCTTGTGGCTAAACGTCGAAGCTATGTTGCAGGGCGAGATGCGATCGGTGTTAGCAGTCTTACAAACGGGCATTGAGTCCGCAGCGCATCAAGCCTTTGTCCAGCAACTTGAGTTGCAAGACAAGCCGAGCCAGGCAAACGATCGACCACAATGAGACCACCCGTTGTTATTATTCTTGGCGAAACCAGTGTAGCGATCGCACGGCAGATCCAGGCAGCAGTGCCAGCCGCAACGATCTATGGTTTAGCTGGACGCACGCAGTCTGTTGATGTGCTATACGCCAACTTTGGTGACACGGTGCGAGAACTGTTCAGCAAGGGAACCCCCATCATTGGCATCTGTGCCGCTGGGATTTTGATTCGATCGCTGGCAACCCTGCTGACAGATAAACGAGCAGAACCACCTGTTATAGCTGTGGCAGATGATGGTAGTGCTGTCGTACCGCTTCTGGGTGGCTTAACGGGTGCGAATGAATTGGCAACGACGCTCGCTCGTGCCCTGGATACCAACGCTGCCATTACTGCCACTGGACAACTACGCTTCAACATTGTGTTAGAAGCACCGCCACGTGGTTATCGGTTAGTCAATCCAGAACACGCCAAAGCGTTCACGTCCGATCTCATCTCTGGAGCGACAGTGAGACTCCTTGGTGATGCGTCCTGGCTTAGTCAAAGCAATCTTCCTTTTACAACTGACGGTACTCACACGATCGAAGTGAGCGATCGTCCTGTAGCAGGCAGCGCGACCCATCTGGTCTATCAACCCGTTACTGTTCCGGGTAAGCTGGCGATCGTCGGTACAGGTCCCGGAGCCGTTGAGTGGATGTCGCCGGAGGTCAAGGCAATTCTGCTAGCCGCTACGGATCTGGTCGGCTACAAGACCTATTTAGATTTGGTCGGCGCGTTTGCTCAAGGCAAGCGGCATGAATCGGATAATCGTGTGGAACTCGATCGCGCCCGTCAAGCGCTGGAACTTGCGGCTGAGGGTCGCTCAGTCGTCGTTGTTTCCTCTGGCGATCCTGGCATTTACGCGATGGCAGCCGCCGTATTTGAGGTGATCGATCGCGAGGCAAATCCGGCCTGGCAACAGCTTGAGATTCATGTAGCGCCTGGAATTTCAGCGATGCAGGCAGCAGCCGCAGCGATCGGTGCTCCACTGGGGCATGACTTCTGCGCTATCTCCCTATCGGATATTCTCAAGCCGTGGTCAGTGATTGAAGAACGCATTGCCTTAGCAGCGCAAGCTGATTTTGCAATGGCGTTTTACAATCCCGTTTCTAAACAACGAACGTGGCAACTAGATAAAGCGAAAGAGATTTTAATGAAATGGCGATCGCCCGCAACGCCCGTAGTGCTGGCACGTAATTTGGGTCGATCGGGTCAATCTGTGCAGGTTATTGCTCTCGATCAGCTCACAGCCGCACACGCAGATATGCGAACAGTACTGTTAATCGGCTCTAGCAAAACGCGCACGATCGCACGAGCTGATGGCAACGTTTGGGTTTATACACCACGGCACTATGAGGGCTGAGGGAGAGTTTTGAGTTTTGAGTTGATTGAGCAATCAGCAGTCAGCTTGCGTCTAAAAACTAAAAACCAACAACTCTTTAGTCTCTTGCTCCCCCTGCTTCTCCTGCTCCCTCCGCGCCCTCTGCCGACACCCAATCCTATGAGAATTGCTATACGATCAGAAGTCCCATAGGGCAGAATGGTAGGGTAACGCTGTTACGTTCAGGAGAACTGCCGGGTTTTGAGGATGTCTTATGTCTAAGGGTCTTGCCAATCGTCGTCGCACCGCTCCCTGGATTCAGCGCTGGTCGCGTCCGCTGCTTGGAGGCGTTGCCATTCTGGGCGCTCTCAACACTGCCTATATCACCATTTCTAAATTCACTAATACTGATACTGCTTGCCCAAGTGGGGGCTGCGAACAAGTGCTTTCCAGTCCTTATGCCACGGTATTTGGGTTGCCGCTCGCGCTGTTTGGCTTGGTGGCATATATCAGCATGGCACTCTTTGCACTTGCCCCCCTAGCTATCCAGGGCGATCAGCAAAAAGAGCTGCGATCGAACCTGGAAAACTGGACCTGGTTTCTGCTGTTTCTTGGATCAACTGCCATGTTGATCTTCAGCGGCTACCTCATGACCATTATGTTCACGAAGTTTGTGGCGCCCTTTGGTGTTAAAGGCATTTGCTACTACTGTATTGCGTCAGCGATCTTTTCAGCTAGCCTTTTTGTGCTGACGCTTTTAGGGCGCGTCTGGGACGATATCGGTCAGCTTCTGTTCTCAGGGCTGATTGTTGGGGTTGTAACGTTAGTGGCTACGTTGGCAATTTATGCACCTGTAGGCAAGCCTGTTGCGGATGCTTATAATATCGCGTCTGCTAGTGGACAAGTGTTTGCCACTATTAAAGACACCTCTGGCGAAGCAGAAATCCAGCTTGCCCGTCACCTCAAGCAGACTGGCGCAAAGATGTACAGCGCCTACTGGTGTCCTCACTGCACTCAACAGAAAAAGCTGTTTGGGGTAGCAGCACTGAATGATTTGCCGTATGTTGAGTGTGCTCCTGATGGCGTAGAGAGTCAAACGGCTGCTTGTCAGACGGTTGCTGCTCAAGTTGAGAAACAAACGGGTCAAGGTTTTGGGTTTCCCACTTGGGAGATTAACGGTAAGTTCTATCCTGGACAGCAAACCTTGCAACAGCTAGCCGATGAGTCTGGCTACAAGGGACCGCGTAACTTTAAGAACAGCTTGTAGTTCTAAGGAGATTTCTTGCAAACAAAGTACCCGTAGGGTCAGGTTTGATGCCAATGTGAGCAGCTATGAGCCAAGATTCTGGCAAAACCTGCCCCCTACAAGTGGTACCTTCTGGTAGTGCTACACAAGTAATGATGCGTTGTAGTGATGGATGAAATACCAAAGGGCACCAAGATGATTCTCTACGGATTTTGAAAATGACAAGGTTTTGCGAACCAGTCGAGACACTCGTTGCCTCAACGTGTTGTTGAAGCGTTCAATGTAGTTGGTTCTACCCGTTTCTTTAC
>NZ_JACJOZ010000010.1:0-46391 GCF_014695795.1 Phormidium sp. FACHB-592 | reverse complement strand
CCTGAAAATCATGAAGGCATGGTTTATGTGGTCATGATTCGGTTGATGCTGAGGCGGTTAACAAACAACCGACGAACGAGGAACTTGAAACCTGCTTAACCAGCATTTACAAACACTTTCTAAAGTTATAAATAGTGAATGCTGTGTATCTCATCTTCAGGTGAAAAAGTAGGAGAGTGGCGATGTATCAGTCAATAGCAGGCATTGTTTAGCAAAACGCTAAGCAATGCCCTATTCTAACCTCACCTATCCGATCGCACCGGCAGCGGTGTGTCTAGAATCTCCATCAGCAGGTCCAGACGAGAAGGACGGGTCAACAGCGGCACAAGGTTGGGCAAGCTGTAGTAGTCTCCTGCGAAGGTAAACGTCTCTACAGGTGCCTGCTGTCCCTTTAGTTGACTCTCTAGCCAGTTGCAGTAACCGCCCACACGAACAATCACTACATTGGGCATGATTGTCAACTCCCGGCAGTAGGTCTTGTAAACCTCACCGAAGTAGGGAGCCGCGTTCTCACCTTCGTCTGTGACGATGATGATCTGATCCACAATTTGCCGCTGCTTCCGCATGGCCTCCAGAGGCGCACCGATGCTGGTACCACCCCCAGCCTTGATGTGCTGGAATGCCCGCTCCCAGTCGGTCAACTCCTTGCCCTGAGCAGTGACAGGATAGGGAATGTTATCGAAGGCGTAAACAAACAGGTCTGCCTGGGTAATGCCAGAGATTAGGGCAGCCAGTCGCTTCCCCAACTTGATCGCATTCTCCATCGAACCCGACTTGTCCACGAGCAATGCAGTGAGACGGGTAATCACACCACGCCGCTTCACCTGCTCATTCGTCACCTTCTCCAGCCGGGCAACGGTGTCTTCATCAAGATCCGCTGCATCGGCGGCAACCTGAGCTTTGAATGCCGCAACTCGCGCACTCTTCGATGCCTCGTCCAGCTTGCCATCAATCAACGCCTTCACCTCTGGGTGATCCATTGCCCCTCTTGCCTTGAGCGACTTGAGGTTGTTGATCACTTCCTGCGGGGTCATGCTGTTGATTAATGCCACCAGAACTGTGGGAGTCAGTTGCTTGATCGCACCAATGGTGATCGTGTAAGGCAACTTAAACTCCACAATCAACCGTGCTTGTTCTGCCGCACTTTCAGCCTTAGCCAACTGCTTCAGCACCTCTGCCAGCGAACCCACCGGAGGCTGATCGCGAAACAAGATAGCATTTGCCCGCTCATCAGGCTTAATGTGCAGCGAAGCATACAGGTGCTTCATTGCCTTGCGTCCCCGTAGAGCGGCGCGATCGAACAGGGCAGAGTTGCTTTCCCGCACCTTCAAATACCGCTGCACAGCAGTGCGAGCAGAACGAGGTAACTTGTTGCGGTGCTGCTTCATGAAGTCTACGACATGAGCCACCTGATAAGGCGGAAACTCTTGCAGCATAACGAAGCCAGCATCACGATGTTCTACCAAGTCGCTGGTCAGCAGGTGAGCGACGAACACTTCCTTGTGATCGCGCACATCGCCATTGCGCTGATACCAGACTGCCAGATGTCCGTAAAAGATAGGATCAAGTTCGACGATCAGTTGGTGGATTTCTGTCACTTGCTCCAGCTTGCGGTGAGGTGTGGTGAGCAAGCTGTTGAGCATTTCCAGACGCAAATCGCGTTCAGTGTTGTTCATGAGAACCTCCTCGAAGAATTTTGGATTGTGGATTTGCGATTTTGGATTGCAATCTAAAATCCAAAATCTAAAATCCAAAATTGAAGGAGGCAGGTGTTGCACGCAACGGTGAAGCGTCACCGCGCAAGTTACAGAAGCTTGGCTGAAGGGTGTTATCCCTCCAGTTTTGCCTGCTATCGGTCTCAGGCTTGCAGCGTATCTCTCCAGATACGCACCATGATTTGGTGAAGAGTATGTAAGCTTCTGCGATTGGGGCGCGGCAACAACTGCCAGTAAAAGTGAAAATGGGTGAGGCTATTGCCTAAAAGTAGTGGCTGCGTAGACGACCGTCATATCTGCCACTGTTACGGCAACATCGTTTGAAAGGAACGTCCAGAACCACAGGGACGCAAATCGTTGTTACCCAGCTTTTCTTGTAGTTCTTTATCCCCGTGAATGATGCGATGTCCTCGTTTGACGGCGGTTTCTGATGGGTACCCTCGACGACGTTTGCTAGAGGGTTCAAAAGCAGAACAACTGTAGGTCGTTGAGGTCTTCCAAATCGTTATCTAGATTGGTGTTATAAGAATTATTTTGCTTCATTGTCCTGACCTCCAGTTCTGTTGAAAAAATCACTTCGTGCAAGGTAAAAAAGTGGTTTTGTCATACACAGGATTTGAACCTGTAGTAGCTTGATTCTGAGTCAAGTGCCTTTTCCATTCGGCGAGTATGTAAGCTTTTTGGGTCAGGGCACGAAGTGCAAATTGAATTTGCGATTCCGCACAAGTTAGAAAAGCGGTTGATACATTCAGATGCTCTACTGATTGAGCTATCACCCCAACCGGAGTAAGCAGGAGTCGCACCTGCAACCTTCTGATCCCTAAGTATGTAAGCTTTTCAAGTCAGGGTGCGGAATTGAGCGACTAACCGTAAACCGCTTCAGGGCGAATGATCAAGTCACCACTCGGACGACGATCGATCACATAAGCAGAAAGCCGATTGGTATTGATATCCAGATGTCTGGAAACTTGTTCTTTGACGGCGACATCACTCATGCCTGTGGTAATTCCCAATTGAGTTTCTGTGATATCAAGCGATCGCCCTTCAAATCGAATGTGTACCATCTCTATCACCTCCTGTATCTCAGATCAACAACAAGCGGAAGGTGGAGGAATCGAACCCCTAGGTATTACCCCACCCCGGTTTTCGAGGCCGGTTGCCGTCCATTCAGCGGCACCTCCCATTTGGGGTGACTGACGAGAGTCAAACTCGCTAACACTGGTGTCACAGACCAGCCCCTCTACCACTTCGGGTTCAGTCACAGTGGAGCTAAGGGGACTTGAACCCCTAACCTCCTGTTTGTAAAACAGGCGCTCTAGCCAGTTGAGCTATGGTCCCATTTGGTGGATCTGATCGGAATCGAACCGATCGCCTCCCGATGAGAGTTGCACTCATCCCTCGTACAAGTTCACAAAGCTGTTTTTGCTTCTTAACAGGAAGTTAGTATGTAAGCTTTGCAGATTGGGGTACAAGGTGGTTTAGGCGCTCTGCCACTAGAGCTACAGACCCAGGTTTGGTGGATTCTGGTCGGAGTTGAACCGACATCTTTCTGCTTGCAAGGCAGACGCTTTCCCAGTTAAGCTACAGACCCGTATGGCAGGAGTGGTAGGAATTGAACCTACACCAGTCGATTTAGAAGATCGATGCCCATCCATTAGGCGGCACTCCCACAAGTTGGTAGTCCCGGCAGGATTTGAACCTGCAACCCTCTGTTTGTAAGACAGATGCTCCACCCTTGAGCTACAGGACTACGAGAGCGAACGGCGAGACTCGAACTCGCATCTGAAGCTTGGCGTGCTTCGGTGTTTGCCCTTACACCACATTCGCGTTTGGTATGGACAGTGGGACTCGAACCCACACCAAGAGGTTGGAAGCCTCACATGCTACCGCTACACCATGTCCACATTCTGGGGCTGGTGACAGGATTTGAACCTGCAACCGACTGTTTACAAGACAGTTGCTCTACCGTTGAGCCACACCAGCATTCGGTGACGGAGGTGAGAATTGCACTCACTGATTTGAAGGGTATGAACCTTCCGAGCCACTGTTGCTCCATCTCCGCATACCTCTGACAGGATTTGAACCTGCACCAATCCCGGTTTAAGCGGGCTACGTCTGCCAGTTGCGTCACAGGGGTAAGTTTGGTGGGCTATGTAGGATTTGAACCTACGCTCTTCCGCTTAAGAGGCGGCTGCTTTACCACTTAGCTAATAGCCCATTTGTGAATTGCTCAACTTAAAGTTGAACATGGGTCGCCCAGGGGTTGAACCTGGATCTCTCCGCTTAAAAGGCGGCTGCATATCCGCTCTGCCAACGACCCAAGGGATTTTAGATTTTAGATTTTGGATTTTAGATTTAGTGCTTCAATCCAAAATCTAAAATCTAAAATCCAAAATTCAGTACACCGAGCAGGAGTCGAACCTGCTAATAACACGCTTATCGGGCGTGCGCGTCCACCACTTCCGCCTTCGGTGCTTGGTACTCCTGGTGGGAATCGAACCCACAAAACCTAGATCCTCGGTCTAGAGCGTCTTCCCTTCCGCCACAGGAGCATCAGTACCCTTGGTGGGAGTCGAACCCACAAAATCTGGTCTCTGAAGCCAGCACGTCTGCCAGTTCCGTTACAAGGGCAAATGGTCGGGATGGTAGGATTTGAACCCACGACTCCTTGGTCCCAAACCAAGGCTTCTGACCGCTGAATTACATCCCGATGCTTGGTACTGCTGGTGGGATTTGAACCCACAACCTCTGGCTTCTAAGACCAGCACCTCTTCCGGTTGGGCTACAGCAGCATTGTTGGTACTCCTGGCGAGAGTCGAACCCGCACATTGACTGGTTTTGAGACAGCCGCCTCTTCCAATTGGGCTACAGGAGTGAGAGATGGGAGGAATACAGAGGATTGACCCAGGCGACTGTTTACCTCCCAACTGCCCTGCCAGGATTTGAACCTGGAATCTTCGCTTTCAAAGAGCGGGATGTTGCCAGTTACACCACAGGGCATTGGATGCAGGAGTTGGGGTCGAACCAACCTCTCTCTGATTCAGAGTCAGAGCGACTTGCCAATCGTTCATCCTGCAATGAATGGCTGCCCCGGCAGGGATTGAACCTGCGACCGTTCGCTTAACAGGCGACCGCTACTGCCACTGAGCTACGGGGCAATGAGTGGGAAGTGACAGGATCGAACTGCCTTCTCGCCGTCTTCAGCGGCACGTGAGCACCAGCTTCACCAACTTCCCACAAGCGGAGAGCAGAGGAATCGAACCCCTAGCCCAAGGACTACCCTGGTTTTCAAGACCAGTTGCCGACCATTCAGCGGTGCCCTCCATGATTGGCGAGAACGGAAGGAGTTGAACCTTCACTCTACGGCTACGCCGCGCTACGCGAACGGTTTCGTAGACCGACGTGTTCATCCAGTTACACCACGTCCTCACGCAGCGGAGAGCAGTGGACTCGAACCACAATTGTTCATCCATCTGTTTAGCAAACAGCGCCGATCGCCTGATCGATTTACTCTCCATACTGTTGTCAATCAAACCGTTGGTAGGTCGGGCAGGAGTCGCACCTGCAACGCAAGAAGCGGCTGTTTTACAGACAGTTGCCCACGCTGATAGGCGAGCCGACCCATGTTGAATTTGGCAGTGCAGACGGGACTTGAACCCGTTAATCACATGCTTGAAAGACGTGCCGCTCGACCACTTCGCTTCTGCACCATGTATGCCGTGCAAGTTGAAAAAGCTGTTGTTCACACACAGGATTTGAACCTGCAATGGACTGTTTATGAGACAGTTGCCTTACCATTAGGCGAGTATGTAAGCTTCTTCGATTAGGGCACGACAACGCACAGACGAGGATTTGAACCTCGAACAACGGTTTTGGAGACCGCGATGTTGCCGTTACACCATCTGTGCATTGTGGTCGCAGTGGTGGGAGTTGAACCCACATATCCTCGGTTATGAGCCGAGTACCTTAGCCATTAGGTGACACTGCAATAATTGGACTCCAGGGCAGGAATCGAACCCACGAATAGTCGGTTTTGCAGACCAACGCCTTCCCACTTGGCGACCTGGAGCTTTGGTGGAAACGTGGGGAATTGTAGGCTTTGCCTTCCCAGAGGGTACCCCAATCCTGCAACCGTCCGTTTGTTGGTTTCGGAGCAAGTGACACCAATCCGTTCCCACGAGCGAGGATGACAGGGTTTGTAGCTTGCTTCCGCGAAGCGGTACCTGTGACCACTTGTCTCGGAAATAAGCACTCTGTCCATCTGAGCTACATCCTCATTGGGAGCCTTGATGGGAGTTGCACCCGCTTCTTTCTGGCTGAGAACCAGAGCGACTTCTCTATTCGTCCACAAGGCTGCACGGGGATGATGGGATTTGAACCCACGATCTTTCGCTCGACAGGCGACTGCTTTGAGCCACTAAGCTACACCCCCAAGGTGGCGATTCAGTTTTCAAGGTTCAAGTTTGCTGATAAATCAGCAGGAATTAGAAGAAGCAATGCCGTTCCAGGTAATAGACTTGCTGGATGTTCTGTCGCTTTTGTTTGTACTGAGTGAAAGATGAGTTTCCCTGATCTGATGAGTCGTCTTGAAGTGGCACGGAAGTGCCAGAAACATGAGTGGGTAAGAACTCTAAGAACTTCAAGAGACCATTGCTTCTAGTAAGGGAATGAGTGTTCATTGGATTCGCTCCTCTGTGTGTCAGCTCGTACTACAAACATAATACAACATACTACAAAGCGTCAAGGGGGCGCTACAACTTTTTTTGAAACGGGAGAGAATGACTGTCAGAAAATCCTTGTATCGCTCTCTCCCACTGAATTTGATCCCTAAGCTGGAGAGGAAATGTAGACTTCGCTCATCTGCCACAGTTTGTAGATGAAACGCTCAATCCGACCACTCATCACGGTCAAAAACATCCCCTCGTGAGCTTCTTTGCTTTCAGCCACTCAGCAACCACTCAGGTTGACTTCTACCGAAGCATCATCAACCGAGAAGATCGTTGCGTTGGGGTTGTACTCCCGTTGCAATGCCGCTTCCAACTCTTCAAGTTCGGGTAAATCCGCAGGTAATAAAAAGGAGGCATGACCGGGTTCGACATACAGCGTTTGTCCTAACCGCATCGCTATGAGGACTCGCTGGGCAATCAACCGTTCGGGGTTGGTCATGGTTCGCTCCATAAACAACCCAATGTCGGTGTAGTTCAGCTTCAACATCGGTCGTGCCTCCTTTCTGGGTTTGAGGTCAGGGTTCAATGGGCTGCTGGTCTTTCCAAAACTGCTCAGCAAAGACGATCGCTGGATGCATCGGTGCTTTGGGTTTGGTTCTCAGTACCATTCCGGTTTCATGTAAGAGGCGATCGCCTTTACTGGAATTGCATTTCTCACAGGCGGTCACCACGTTGTCCCAGGTATGGGTTCCGCCTTTTGAGCGGGGAATAATGTGATCCAGCGTCAAATGCTTGGTACTGCCGCAGTACTGACAGGTGTGGTTGTCGCGGCGGAAGACTTCCCGCCGATTGACTGGAGGTACTTTCCAGTGCCGCTCTGGATTGCCGCTGGTCAACCGGATGTGATCTGGGATTTGTAGTACGACGCTGGGAGAGCGGACTTCCCATTGCTGAGTGCTGCTGAACTCTAGAGTCTCTGCCTGTCCCGTGACGAGCAAAACGATCGCCCGTTTAAGGTTGATTCGCGCCAGGGGCAAGTAGTTCTTAGAGAACACCACGACCTGTTTCTGGAGTATGGGAATTTTCTGTCGCTGTTCGGTCTGCATCAGTTTTCTCCTCAAAAAATAACCCCCGCCTCTGACGACCAGGAGCGGGGGTTGGGGAAGTGGATATGGCTTTCCCTATGTCGGTGTCAGGGTTGCCCTGCACCTCCCGCTGCTAGTGGATTGATCCGGATTGAGTCGTCCGGCGATGTTGCTATCAATGCCTTCGCTGACGGCTTTACCGCCGCTAACCTGATACGTTCCCTCGCACGCAAACAGCACCGCTGCTCTGCCTAGACCGTGTTGAGGTCGGCATTGCATGGCGCTGGCTAAAGTGGCGTGAAGGATGCGTATCATGGAAGGCTGTAGTATTTGTATTACAAGTCCAAATGTCTACATACTACACTTGTAGTATTAGATTGTCCACTCTTGATTGAAATTTAGGATGTTCGGTTATGGATACATGCAAACGGGGTAGCACTTCGGAAATGCAGGTCACGAGTATTCGATTGGAACCTGAACTGAAGGAGCAATTGCGGGAGATTTCCGGTGAACAGGGCTATCAAACCCTGATTCGAGAAGTGCTTTGGCAGTTTGTGGAGCAGCAGCTAGTGCCTGATGGGGAACGATCTCGCGTGGTTAGACAGGGGCGATCGCCCTCTCATCCCCCTCTGTTATCTATGTCGGATATTCGAGCGACGTTTAGGGCAGTCTCTCAACAAGAAGAGCAATGTGCCATTACAGGGCAGCGTATTCAACCACAGCAAGAGATGCTGTTAGGGTTAACAACAAACGGGGAGATTATTGCTCTCAGTATGGCGATCGCTTCATAGTGCTTCCAGTAATGGGCATCGATCCGAGATACGTGTAAAAAATTATCATATAGGCATCAAAGCTTTGGTGGATAGGGTGTGCGGCGACCGAAATGAAAGCATTGACTATTTGCTGGGCAGGCAGCTATTCGGTTATTTGTAGCGCTGAAGCTCAGATGAGCAGATTCCTCTGGTGGTAGCCAAGGAATTCAAGGTGGGCTGCTTCAATCACCCCGACTAAGCAGTCGGTTAGTCTAGAAAGCTTCACATTTAATGTGTTAGCCTCAGCAAAGTCCTCAATTAAACATGAATCCTTGCCGATAATATCGGCGCTAGCAACCATGTCATATCCATCTAAACCCTCTGCTGAGCCTTGTGTAACGACCTTCGATGAGTTTGTGCACTTGGCGGATTATTCTCTGATGGATACCTTAAATGCCGATCCTGATGCCACGGTCGATGGTGATGATCACCGGCCCCGCCAGGTTTTTTCGGGTCATTTCGTACCTGTGACACCCATGCCGCTTGCAGACCCAGAATATGTAGCTCATAGCCGAACTTTTTTTAAGGAACTTGGGTTGAGCGATGAGCTGGCGTTTAATGAAAAATTTCGCCGTGTCTTTTCTGGTGATCTCTCTGCTGCCCATGAGCCGATGCGTCAGGTGGGTTGGGCGACGGGTTATGCCCTGTCGATTTATGGCACCGAGTATACTCAAAATTGTCCATTCGGTACGGGTAATGGTTATGGCGATGGTCGAGCGATATCTGTATTTGAAGGAATCATCAATGGACAGCGCTGGGAAATGCAATTGAAAGGGGGTGGCCCAACGCCTTATTGCCGGGGTGGCGACGGGCGCGCTGTCCTCCGGTCAAGTGTGCGCGAGTTTCTAGCGCAAGACTATATGCAAGCGTTAGGTGTGCCAACATCGCGCTCTTTGACACTGTATGTTTCTAAATCTGAGACTGTTACCCGGCCTTGGTATTCTCAAGACTCCTACTCGATTGACCCTGATGTTTTGGTGGACAATCCTGTGGCCATTTCAACTCGCGTTGCCCCATCCTTTTTGCGCGTTGGTCAGCTAGAGTTATTTGCCCGCCGCACTCGCAGCAATGCTCATCCAAAAGCATTAGAAGAGTTGAGCATGATAGTGTCGCACTTAATTGAGCGAGAGTACAAAAGCGACATTAATCAAAGCCTTGGTTTTGCCCATCAATTAGTTGAGTTGGCTAAGCTATTTCGCCAGCGTCTCACTTCACTGGTGGCTAATTGGCTACGGGTTGGTTATTGCCAGGGTAATTTTAACAGTGACAACTGCACTGCTGGAGGCTTTACCCTAGACTATGGACCCTTTGGATTTTGTGAAAAATTTGACCCTTGGTTTCAACCTTGGACTGGTGGCGGTGAGCACTTTTCATTCTTCAATCAGCCCATCGCAGCAGAAGCAAATTATTACATGTTTTGGAAAGCAGTGAGACTGCTACTTACAGAAGATGCTGAAGCGTTAGAACAGTTCGACGAAGTAGGCCGCGGCTTTTCAGAAGTCATGCAAAAACAAATCCAAAAAATGTGGGCGGACAAACTTGGCTTGACTGAATATCACCCAAAGCTATTTGAAAAATTAATGCAGTTAATGACTGACTCAGAGGTAGATTACACCATTTTCTTCCGCGAGTTATCTCATATACCAAATGATATCTCAGCCTTGAAAAAAAGCTTCTACATTAAAACTTCACCACAACTCGATGAACAATGGCAATCTTGGCTAAAAAGCTGGCGCGACCTCGTCATTAACGACGGCAATTTGGCTGAGATATCAACAAGGATGAAACAGACGAACCCAAAATACACATGGCGAGAGTGGTTGATTGCCCCTGCCTACCAACAAGCCATGCAGGGTGACTATACTTTAGTTGAAGAGTTGCAAGAAGTCCTTAGCTATCCATATGACGAGCAATCACAAGACGTAGAAGATAAATACTATCGTCTAAGACCTAAGGCGTTTTTTAACACGGGTGGCGTGTCGCACTATAGCTGTTCATCTTGAATAGCTGCAAGAGTTAACCAAAGGCGAAGAACCCCTGGCAGAGGTGGTACCTCCTGCTCTTTTCCCTTAACTATTCGATAGCCTAAAACCTCTTTGCCGTCTTCATATTCAGTAAATAAATCAATTAGTGTGGAGTCAATCTGAAGAACCTCGTTACTCCACCTTGCTTGAAGTGCCTTGCCGTCGCGTGTATTGACGATACAGCGATCGCCTTGACCTGAACTGCGTGCTCCTTCAGCAAGTTTTTTTTGCTGAATCAAGGGCTTCAAAATGCGATATGCGGTTGAATACGAAACAACTTCCTTCCCTTCGTGGTTGTGAAATGCTTCGCTATCCAGGTCATCCAACACAGCCTGAATAGTTTTAATCTGACCGTTCTTATTTCCTTCTTCCCAAATTCTAATAATTTCTGGTTTCCAGTACTCAGTCAGTTGGTCCTTACCTCTAGACTGTTTCTTTGGAAATTCTTTTCTCTCACAGAAATTCTTCACCCCCGTTGAAAAGTCCGTTCAGGAGTTCCTAAGTACCGAATGGCTTCCCACTTCCTATCTCGATAAGTAGAGCGATCGGGCGAATCAGCAACCCATTGGATGATCCAAGGTTGCAAATCATCTTTACTAGCTTCACAGGTACCCTGAGCTACAAGATGTCGCACAAACTCGTCAATGTCTGAGCTAAAGCTGCTTTCATCCAATAGCACAGCGTCATCAGGGCATTCCGGGAGTGCGGGTAAGGGAGTATCGCTCATAGCTACAAAACACGGTTCAGCCCAATAGAGTTCCTTGAAAAATTATCAGTACTCTACCAGATTAAAATTTTTCGCGCCACCAATTTGACAACGCTGACAAAGCTTCTTTTAAGCTCCACTTTGCCTGATGGGTCAAGCAGCACGATCGCGGTATCGCCAGAATACTGGCCAGTTGCCGTAGCCCGAAGTGCCCCGTGAATGAATTGGGTGAGGGCAACCTCCAGGGCAACTTTAGATGAAATGCACTCAGTCTGGTGCATCAGCGTTGGGGGTGTAAGAGTTGTAACCATTTTTATGGATTCGTCTCTATCAATTCTGGAACCAGCATCGCTGATTTGGAAGGTTGCATACTTCCCGCGATTGTAGGGATTCTGTTATCGATCGATTCACCCGATTGGATGAGTCGATCCACTGAGACGAATTAGGGGAAGTCGAACCTGGAGCAAAAATTTAAGCTTCAGTCATGGTCACATTTTGAACGAAACAATTGCATTCATTGCCTACATACCATGACAACTCAACAACAAACAACCTTGCCATGCCGCTCTCGAAGTCCACCCAGGTTCTTGGCACCCATTTAGATTATTTCATTGACTGCTTTCGGTACATCTGAATTTACTATTTTAGGAGCTAATGATGAGTTTGACTGCATTATTCACAAAAATAAGCCTGATTGGCCTCACGCTGGCTTTACCCATATTTAGTTTCACTTCTATTGCTCAAGCAAGTCATTGTCGTGCGATCGCACATGGCTGGGACGGTTCAGTAGCAGTGCGTTCCCACCCCCGAATAACATCTTCAACTTGATCACTAGCATCCCAAATGGAAACCAACTTGATGTGATTGGACGACGCGGAAGATGGTTAAAAGTTTATGCACCAGACAATCATTGGGACACAAGTTTTCAAACGGGATGGGTGAAGAAAAAGAAACGCGCCGCACCTGCTCTAGAGACGATCTCTCCTAGAATTCCGGGTCTTCTTTACCTCCTCTTCCCTCTCTCCCACCTCTCCCGCCTCTTGGGGAGTATGATTATGACTACTAAATTAGGGCTGTCTCATAATGAGGTAATACTCGGAGATTGATTGAGAGACAATGAACACATTCCAAATTAGAACTCCTCGCTTAGAGGGCATTGCTCTTTATCCTGAGTTGGCAAGAGCCGCTGTAGACGATCGAGATAAACTGGCTCAACTGCTCAACGCTCAAGTTCCTGCTGAATTTCCGCCAGACATTATGTTGGATGTGATGGAGCTTTTTGCTCAGAAGCTGGAAGCTGATCCAAATTTGATGGGCTGGTGGGGCTGGTATTTCGTATTGAATCCATCCCCTGAGCATCGTCTTCTCATTGGTACGGCTGGGTTCACTGGCTATCCCGATCAAAATGGGATTTTATTGATGGGATATTCTATCGTCCAACCGTTTGAAGGACGGGGTTACACTACCGAAGCAGTTGCTGGCTTGCTACGTTGGGCATTTGAGCACCCTCAAGTGACCTGTGTAACGGCTGAGACTTTCCCAAATCATGTTGCCTCGATTCGAGTTATGGAGAAAAACAACATGACTCTGCTTGGTGCAGGAAGTGAAGAAGGAACAGTAAAATATGGTATTCATCGAAATGACTGCAAAACCATTTGCTGAAGCTCTTGTCGGTGGGCAGGTCATATCGTGTAATGACATCCTCCCCAAACCAGCGAAACTGATAGATTGGTGGCGTGGCCTGTACCCGTGCCTTTGCGACAGCGTGATACTTTTCGGACTTAACTAGCGTGTAAACAGCTTATTAGCTAGTTGCCTCTTGCCCTTGAGCCACTCAACGCAATCGCCACAATTCCCTCAATTACCTGCAATCGATCAACAACATGATGAATGAACAGGGGCAACTGCTGGTTCATAGTGTTCCGTCCCATCGCTTGTTCTAAACAACAATTGAGTGAACTGAAGCAAAGCATTATTTCCAGAATTAGCTTTACTTCAAGTCAAGGAGCTGTTGGTGCTAAACCCATCATCCGCCAGTATCGCTCTCGCACTATCAGCATTCTATTTGCGGAGGGAGCCATTGATTTAGATATCCCTCAAGACCTGAAGATCCTTTCATCGCTTGCTTAAGACCCTACTGGGGGATTCCAAGAAAATAGGGCTGAAGCATGATGGATGAAGCCCAACGAGAAATTATCTCAGCGGAAGCACTACATCGTACTGCTCAACATATTTAGAATTTGGAAATGATGACTGAAATAATGCACACAACTTGGAATCCCACCGAACAAATTCTCCGCACTCGCATTTCTGGTGTACTGAATCAGGAGCAGGTTGAAGCATGGGAGCAAAGTCTGGAGCAAATGAGTCGGCAGATTCCCAAACACCTCAACTTTACGATGCTGGTTGACATTCAAGGCTACGAAGTGAGTGAACAAGACAAAGCCGTTCATCAACAGCAGCGAGTCGTCATCCCGACGTTTTTAGCAAGACATGGGTTTGAAGTTGGATTTTTTCGACTCTTTGAAGTTCAAAATACTATTCCTCCGAGTCCTGATCGCGCCCGTTGTGTTGCAGTAGCTCATGTTCATCATGATTGCAACAAAATGGCGCTCTACAATCAAAATCTTGGACGATCGAATGAACGTTTCTTTTGCCAACTCTCGGAAGCTGAAGCATGGCTTGGTGAAGGAATTTTTTGAATTGACCGATGAATTTACCCACCTTTGAAGATCACGTTGTTCTAGTGACAGGGGGTTAGTTCAGGTATTGGACGATCGACTGTATTGCAAGACCCAATTAGCCTAGCTCTATCAGTTGCATGCGGATTAGCACGATGTAAAGCAGCAACGAAAGTAGTCACGGTAGAGTTTGCATCGAGGAATCACTGTATTACCCAACAATCGAACCAGCCCCATACTGTCCAGTTTGAAGGCTTGCTCAGAGGGCAGTCGTATGGGGGTCTCCTGTAAAACAACGTCCCGAAACACTTGCAGCAGAGAGGGGTTGCGTTCAAGATTGCTGAGGTGGCGACGGAGGTGATCAGTATAGATGCCGCCTGTAAACGAGATCTCTTGCAGCAGATGATCAAAGCTCAGAGCCTGGTGAGCGATCGCATACAGCGCCAGTCGCACCAAAAATGGATGTCCTCCAACGAGTTCCATTAAGGCTTGGATAGCCTCCTGAGAGAAGGAAAGACCATAACGCTGCACCAACTCTTCAACCTGAGATACCGTGAACTCTGGTAACTCGATCGGTAGCCCGACGTTAAACGGGGATTTGTTGATGTCGAGCGGAATATAGACCTCTGTAGAATGCACCACTATCAGACGAATATTCTTCCAGGTTTCTCGCCGTTTTGCCTCTTCGTGGAGAGCACGCAATAAACCAAAAAAATCATCGGCAATTTCGAGGTTCGCAAAGACGCGATCGACTTCATCCAATCCCAGAGCCAGGGGAGTAGAGAGAGACGGCAGCACATACTGCTCAAAGTAGGCTTTGCAGCATTGGTTACTCCCAATGACGGGAGCAAGTTGCCAGTGGCTTGCCAGCTGGTCGGGGTCAAGCAGTCCTAATTCTAAACTGACGCTCGCGCAGAACCACTGAAGAAACGTATCGGAGTTGGTCAGGCTACGCTGGTTGGCAAGCTGAAAGCTCAAGGGAATTGCTCGTGCTCCTTGCTGTTTTGCTTGCTGGAGAATGCGAGCCATTAAGGAGGTTTTACCCATTTGACGGGGGGCTTTAATCCGAATGAGCGCGCCAGGTTGAGCGATCGCCTCGTAACACAATGTCTCGATCGGGGGTCGCTGAATGTAAAACCGCGATTCAAGATCGATTTGCCCACCGGGAATTTCAGGAGCTGCACTGGGGAGAGGTGAAAGAGGTGCTTGGTTAGTAGGCGTGGTCAGTTGTCTCCAGGATGTGGCGAGTTCATGGTTGGTTGGAAGAGTCATCCGTCGCTGTTGCAAAACCTCTAACAGAGCGGATGATAATCGGGTAGATGCCTCAGACAGATGCCATTGCCACGGTTGGCTGTCCTGCAAATAACCCAATAGATCAAATGAAAAGGGCTGCATCCACGGTAAGTTGAGCAGAATCGGCAAAATTGCAGGCTGATACCTTCTCGTTTGCATCTCCCTGGCAAGCTGAACGTTTGCTAGAGTTGCTTCGCTAGCAATGGATTGTTCTGTTAACAGCAATAGCCAGTAATCTGAGGATTGCAAATTTTCGGCGGCTAGCAGAGGGGCAGAGGGGGTTACTACGCGATGCCGAGTTTGGGCAAAAGTTTGCTGAAGCTGTGTGATCAATTGAGCACAGCTTGCGTCACCGCTAATCAAAAGGGTTACAGCACCGTCCTGTTCGTTTGATTTTGCCTGAGCTTGGTCTGCTGGCAGTTCTGCGTCTAGATCGGCAAGGTCGCGCCAATCCTGTCCCAATGCCTGACAGAGTTCCACAAAATTAACGAAATCCACCGGCTTGCCACGAAGAAAATGGCTGACCGTTGATTGGGCAATTTCAAGCTGCTCGGCGAGAAATCGCTGGCTGGGAAACCCGTTTCGCAACAAGGATAGCTTTATGTCAGTAATACAGGACTGACGAAGTTTGAGCGATCGCGGCATGGTCGGGGCAAAAGGGAGAACAAAACAGATTCTCAGCGTGTTGACGATTTCAATTATGACGAATGAAATAAACTCCGATAGTATAGCCGCCACTACCCCATTTCGGATGGCACTCAGGACAGTAAGGTTTTCCTTCTCAAATGGTTTGACGATCGCTGTCGTAGTGCAAGGTAGGAGCCAAAGTCGATAAAGTCGATGAAAACTCGATTGCAACGTGAAGTTCTCCTGCCTGAACTCACTGCCCCCTCAACTTTCATAGGAGATGACCACAGATTCCTAGAATCTATTTCCCTCATTTCTCGTCTAACTCGCTATGACAGCATATCCTAACCAAACGAGCACTCCCTATTACCAAGTCGGCGGCACTTTACCCGAACAGGCTCCTACCTATGTCAGGCGGCAGGCTGATCTCGATTTGTATGAGGGGCTGAGAGCAGGCGAATTCTGCTATGTGTTGAACTCGCGCCAGATGGGGAAGTCCAGCCTTCAAGTGCAGGTGATGAATCGCTTGCAGACGGAGGGAATTGCCTGTGTCGCAATCGATATTTCCGATATTGGTAGTCAAGTGTCTCTGGAGCAGTGGTACGGCGGCGTTGCCTACAAGCTAGTGAGCCAGTTGGGACTGTTTAATGCTGCGGAGTTTATGAACTGGTGGCGCGATCGCAGTTCTCTCTCTCCGATGCAGCGACTCAGCCAATTGATTGAAGAGATTTTGTTAAAACAGTCTCAGTCGATCGTAGTTTTCATTGATGAGATTGACAGCGTTCTCAGTTTTCGAGACTCGCTAGATGATTTTTTTGTTCTGATTCGTGCCTGCTACAACAAACGAGCACACCATCGTGCCTATCGTCGACTGACCTTTGCACTGCTAGGTGTGGCAACTCCTGGTGATTTGATTAGCGATGTCAATCGCACGCCTTTTAACATTGGTCGAGCGATCGATTTGTATGGCTTTGTTGAACACGAAGCCCAAGTTTTAGCGGCGGGATTTACAGGGGTTGTGCCTGATGCTCAAACCACATTGCGTGAGGTTCTGCAATGGACAGGGGGACAGCCATTTCTCACGCAAAAGGTCTGTCAATTAATTGTTCAAGAATGGAGTCACGAACAGACTGGACAGCATTGCATGACTCATTCTGTTGATGTCCTGATCCAGACGCGAGTGATCGATCGCTGGGAAGCACAGGACTACCCCGAACACTTAAAAACGATTCGCGATCGTCTGCTTCGGAATGAGCAGCGGGCAGGACGATTGTTAGGACTTTATCAGCAGATTTTGCTGCCTCCCGGTCAATCTATTCCTGCCAATGATTCGCCGGAGCAGATGGCGTTAAAGCTGTCGGGTTTGGTGGTGCAGCGTCAGGGCAAATTGTGGATTGCCAATCGGATTTACGCAACGGTGTTTAATGCTGCCTGGGTCAGTGAACAGCTAGACAAATTGCGAATTTACAATGAGGCGATCGCTGCCTGGCTAAATTCCGATCGCCAGGATGACTCCCGCCTGCTGAGAGGACAAGCCTTGCGTGAGGCGTTAGATTGGTCGGCAGGTAAGAGTTTAAGCGACGAGGACTACCAGTTTTTAGCAGCAAGTCAGGTCGTTGAAAACCACACGATTCAACTGGAGAAACTGGAAGCTCAGGTTGGTTGGGATATTGAGAAACAGGAGAAGGAGAGCATTGCCAGAGCCAATCAAATTCTGACTCAGGCAAATCAAACGGCGAAACGGCGAATTCGGATCGGAGCAGTGGTGCTGGTTGCTTCGATTGTGGGAGCGGCGATCGCGGCTTTGTTTGCCCAGAGTGCCCTGCAAAAACAGCAGATTGCTCTGACAGGCACACGCCTGGAACGGCAGGGAATGACCGTTTTACGACAGCTTGAAACCTCTGAACTGGATGCTCTGGTTTTTGCCATGAAGGCTGGGCAGGCGCTAAACCAGTTGGTGAAGGGCGATCGTCCCTGGTCTGAGTATCCAGCGATTAGCCCCGTTCGAGCGCTGCATCAGGTCTTGAGCCAGATTCGCGAACAAAATCGAGTAACTGGATTTCCGGCTAACCTGGGGGCGGTGAAATTTAGTCCTGATGGAGAACTCGTTGCGATCGCTTCTGCATCTCCCTCTGCAGGAGTTCATGCCGCAGCCCAACTCTGGACAACGCAGGGAAAGCAGATTGCAACGCTGGGCGATCACGGTGGCACAGAATTGGAGATGGCGTTTAGCCCAAATGGGCAATTGCTTGCAACCTCCGGCTTTGATGGCAAAATTCGCCTGTGGAATCGGCAGGGCGATTACCCCGAAGGGGGAACTGCTTTGCATCGCCTGCGAGAATTTCAACACCCTCAAAAGCGTCCGATCTTCGATCTAGCCTATAGTCCTGATAATGAACGGTTAGCGGCAGCTAGCGTTGAAACTGTTGATGTTTGGTCATCCCAAGGACGCTACCAGTTTAAGCTGGAGGGATTTGAGGGCAATGTTCATGCTGTGCAGTTTAGCCCGAATGGGCGATATTTAGCGGCGATCGATGAGCGGGGTAATGTAAAAATTGCGTTCCGCAGCGGTCAAACTTTAGCTAGCTTTAGAGCCTCTCCTCACTTGAAGATGCAGTGGAGTCCCAATAATCAGCATCTACTAACAGTTGGAACGGATGGTATTGCTCAGGTGTGGACATTGAAAGGCGATCGGTTTGGTGAAATCAAAATTCCGGGCAATGGCAATGTCGCACATTCACCGATCGCAGATGCTGAATTCCTCTCGAGCAACGAAATTGTAGCGATCACAATTAATGGAGATGTAACCTACTGGACACCTGAGGGAAAACAACAAACTCCCAGGGTTCCTGGTAACCGTTCCAAATCCCAAACCATTACGCCAGTGGAAGCGAATTTACATCTCAGCCCCCAGGGGAATCACCTTATTTTTAGCGATTTCTCTGGCGTGATTTACCTCGGGCAACAGCTTAAAGCGGTTAAGCCAATCGTCTCAACGATGCAAGGACAGGGCAGAATTCTCAACGCCTGGTTTTCTCCAGAGGGTAATCGTCTGCTCACGTTTTCGAGCGCTGGAACGATTCAGGAATGGAACCTGCAATCGTTCAACTACTACCCACTACAGGGAACTTCGTCTGACTTTATGCCATCCACCGATGTTAATGGAGCAGCCGATCGCGTGATTGGTATCAGTGCCGAGGGCAAAGCCCAACTCTGGGATACCGCAGGACGGGGACTAACAACACTCGATACCTCCGGACAATCCTACCTGCAAACACAATTCAGCCAGGATGGGCAGGTGATTGCGATCGCCGGACAGGAAGGGCTGATCCGCCTGTGGAATCCGCAGGGACAACTGCTGCAAGAACTGAAGGGTCGCCTTCCCTACGTGAGTTCCCTTGCCCTCAGCCAGGATGGCAGCCATATCGCCGCTGCGACTACCGACAATCAGATTCATCTCTGGAATCGTGAGGGAAAGGTGCTGCTACAAACTCGGCTCTCTTCTACGTCATCGATTAACGCACTGCGGATTAACCCCAATGCAGAATGGATTGCAGTAGGACAAGCCGATGGCACCGGCTCTCTGACAATCTGGTCTTCCGATGGGCAAAGACAAGCAAGCCTCAAAGCTCACGATCAAGCTCTGATCGCGATGCAATTTAGCCCAGATAATCAACACCTGGTTACGACTGGTTTAGAAGGAACAATCAAAATTTGGACAGTTCAAGGACAGCTTGTTAAAACACTAGAACAAACCCAACCCGATGCCTACTCGATCGAATTCAGCCCTGATGGAGAATACTTTGTCACCACGGGAATGAACGGCAATATCAAAGTCTGGAGCCGCCAGGGACAACTCCTGAGCGATTTTACAGGACACACCAACTCTATCTTTAGAATCGCATTTAGCCCCGATCGCCGCAGCTTTGCCACCCTAGCCAACACCGAGTTGCGATTGTGGACATTGGATGGACAATTGCTGAGCGATATGAGCGTTTCAGAGGGAACACACAACATCAGCTTCAGCAAAGATGGTCAAACAATCTTCACTGTTGGAAATAACAATACGATTCATCACTGGCAAATGCCTGAATTATCAAATCTATTGAAGCAGGGCTGCAATTGGTTATCTCTCTATTTCGTCCATCATCCAGACTTGCGCCATACACTTCAATGTCCTTCCTAAATCTGAAAGTCATTCTGGAGTTAATTCTACTAATGCAACCTAGTTACTCAGAATTAACTCCTGAAACATCCCAAAGCATTGCCAAAAAGTCTTTCAAACAATGTATCTACACTTTAGTGTGATTGCGAATGATGCTCTTCCATTCTTCATCTGAAATCACCATAAAATCAAAGAAATCTATGATGCAACCCTGGATGGTGTCCATCATTGTCAGTTTGTTTGCTGCTGTACCTGCTGCCGCAGAAGCAATCCCAAATTCGTCAACCTTTTCGGGAGGACATTCTGTCCCTACGATCGCCCAGGTTAGTCCTCAGTCAAAACCTGCTGCTCAAGCCTGGGAATTAATTCGGACAGCCCGCCATAATGCTGCCAATGGTCAGGTTGCTCAAGCGACAGCAGACTTACTCCAGGCTGAACAACTCACCGCGCTTCTCTCCAATTCCGCTACCCTTGACCAACTCTTTGCCACCATTGCAGCAGAGTTCGCAAAACTGGGGCAGTACGATCAAGCGATCGCCGTCACTAACCGAATGAGCTATACTTCCCTGCCTCCTTTGGGGTGCTGTGTGCCTGTGAGGACGGATGCGGAAGTTGCGATCGTCCGAGCTTATTTGAATGCCGGACAGATTAAGACAGCACAGCAATTTGCCGAGAGAATTCAGTTTGCTCCATCCCGTGACCAAGCCTTAATTCCTGTGGTTTCCTATCTGGCTGAGCAGGGACAGTTCAGCGAGGCCATCGCCCTCAGCCAATCCATCCAGAATTACGGGGACCAGGCACGTGATGTCATCCTCAAAAGCTATATCAACGCCGATCGCTTCACAGATGCATTTGCATTCGTAGAAAAGATCACAGACCCAAACGAAAAATCATCCTTGCTCTCAACCCTGGCTCGGTGGGCATGGCGTAGTGGCAAGACTGATCTGTCTTACCAGATTGCCAGCCAAATTCCAGAGCCTAGCAGCCGAGTCCAGCTGTGGACAGAAGTTGCTCTCGCCTATGCTAGAGCCGGAGCAAAAGAGCGCGCCGTTAGCATTCTTTCTGAAGCCTATGAACTGGCTAAAATCCAGCCAGAGCCGCAGGTCTTTGCTCAGTGGGCAGGTTACTTCGCCCAGGTGGGAGCCTTCGATCGCGCCCTCGCTCTTGCCAACAGCTTTACCGGGTATGAACAGGCTCATGCCAAAGTCATCATTGCTCGTGCTTACTCCGATCTGGGACGGTATACCGAAGCGATCGCCATTACACAACAAGTGCCAGATGGAATCCTGCAACCCTTTGGCGATATGCTCGACCTTAAAGCAGAAGCCCTGCAACAGGTTGTCCGGCAAGTGGCAAAAACAAAACAGTACGATCGAGCAATGCAAGCTGCCAATGTTCTTCAGGGGCAGGCTCGTGTCAAAGCACTGCGAACGATCGCTCAACAGTACCGACGGGTTAATCGACCTCAAGATGCGATCGCCATGCTAGATCAAGCTTTGGCTGTAGCTCGCTCTGTGGACAGGATTACTATCTTCTACGATCGCAATACCTACGTCACCGTTTCTAATGCAGGATTGTTGCTAGAAATTACTCAGGATTATCTGGCGTTCAATCAATCCGATCAAGCCAGGGCAGTGTTAAATGAGGCGCTTGAATCAGCTAAAACGTTAAAGGTTCAGAATCAAGATTCGGTGCGAGAACAGGTGCAGTATCTGGAAACGATCGCCCGATTGTATGCCCAACTGCAACAGCATGAGAGAGTACAGGCAGCGGCAGAAGGTGCGTTTAACCTGATCAATCAGTTTCCTGGAAGTGAGCGATCGTCATCTTTCCCCTTCTGGACAGTCGTGCCGATGGCTGAAGTGGCTCAAATGTTTTTCCTGGCGGGGGACAAGGAAGAAGCGATGCAGATGCTATCGAGTTTAAGAACAGTCAATAGTACTGCTACAGACCCATTGCAGCAGCTTAGAGGAATGGAGGCGATCGTCAAAGCCTATGCGACTATAGGCGCGGAACCACAAATGCAGGAAACCGCAGAAGCTGCCTTGACCCTAACGCGAACCCTGAACCCTGCTCAGCAGGATTGGATGATTGGGCATATTGCAGTTGCAGCCGCATCTTCTGACCCAGCCTATGCCCTCCAAATTATCCAGAATCAGCCCCAGCAAGCCGGATACGTTTCTACACTGGCTCAAATGGCGGTGAATTACCATGCCGCTGATCAAGATACTCAGGCACAAGCCGTTGTCATTCAACTTCAGCAAATTGCGGAAACGATTCCCGATGATAACCAGCGAGAACAAGCCTTGAATGATGCGGTTCGCTTTTATTTTGTGCTTTCGGGAGTCCGCAATCCATCTATCTCGCAGCTGCTACAGGCAGGACAAATCAACGCCGAGCTTCAGTCTCCTAACTTGAAGGCTTACAACTGGTTCCTCATTGCTCAAGCCTATGCGTTTCAAGGCGAAACGAACCGCGCCAATCAAGCCGCACAATTTTCGCGCGAGACTGTAACAACGATGCGCGATCGCTTCGAGCAACGGGAACTCCTCTGGCAGATGGTTGAAGAAGCCCTAGGTGCCGAGGAGCCTGCTCTCGCAGCACAAATAGCAATGGGGTTTAACGAAGAATCTTATCGAACAACCGCGCTACGATAACTCAAACAGAATCCGAATGGCAGGAGGATTGACGAAAACTCCATTGCCGCTGGGTAAGCCGCATTCTTGTCTACGGTAATGCCTCGTAGAACCTAAGGGTGCCGACCCTTCAAAGCCTTGCGGAAGAACCTTGCGGCTGCCTTGCCATCCCGCTTGGCACTGAGTAGAAAATTCAAGCTATTGCTCTGGAAATTCACGGCTCGGTACAGATACTTCCACACCCCGCTGACTTTGATATATGACTCGTCCATACACCACGAGTTGTTTGTCGGTTTCAGATGGCGTAAGGCGTTCGTCAAGTTCCGGGCCATACTTCAGTACTTATCGGGTGATTGGGGAATGATCCACCTCCACCCCCGTTCCTGCCTCATCTCCTGTGGGTATCGGTAGCTCAAGGCATAGCGGTAGTACCAGCGAAAATTCAGCAGGATGATTTCAGGCAGAAGGTGTGTTAAGCTCCAACAACTCGAAATGCCGTGCCATCTCCTCCTCAGTCTTGTGGTCTGTGGCAAGCTTCCATAAAGCCTAATCTTCCAAACGGTCAAGAGCGGCTAAATCTGTCTTAAACTCATTGGGTGCGTTTTCCCAATCTGGAGGACTACCGACTTTCAGCGCATGGAGCATGACCTCTTCAAGCGTGCCCTACGGGATCAGCGAAGCTGCACGCCCCGTTGCGATCGCCGTATTAACCAATCGTTGATAGATAGGATCTGGAAGTTGCAGTATGACAGTTGCAGTCATACGAGGACAACAAGTTATCTCCTTATATTCTACCGAGAGCATCTTGAGGAAGATAAGCATCGTGCAGCTACACTAATGCCATAAGAGTCGCTTTTAAGAACACAGCAACTTACTTAATAATCTCTGAGAGAAGTTTCCCTTTAGTCGGTAGGCGATCGCCTTCAGCAGCAGCGAAGCTCCCGCAAAGCTGAAGGCGAAACTGCTCCAATGAAATGACACGTAATCCTTCGGCAAATTTAGTAGAGCTTGAAACTGTTCATGTATATAGGTTCTAACTTTTGAGCCAACGAAGTGACCCTTATTTCTTCGGTAGCTGTGACTGAGCACATTATATTGCGCAATTTCCAAACGAGTTGCGCAATGACCTTTTTTGGGGCTTTTGTATTTGAGTGACACCTTCGAGGGCAAAAAGCATGACAAAGCCATCTGTGATGTGCTGCAACTTCTAGTATCAAAAGAATCACCTGCTCTCTACAAACGAGTCGCGGAAGACTTAGAGGCATTGCTGCTCGATCATCACCTGATTGAAGTTATATCTCACTCGAAAGGATTAAGATTTTTTACTGCTAAGTCGGTGGACGTAATTAAACTGAAGCTGGTTTTCAGCCTATGTAAAGGTTTCAGGCGAAGCCATCTTAGATTTCCTCTGATCCACCTACTTAGTGAGAATCATTCTGTGCTGTTAAACGAGTGTCATAAATTACTATGTTCTTGCACTTAACAAATGACTGATTCTCATTTCTTGAATGCCTGGTAACTGTACTTATTCCAATTATTGTCGAAAAGTTTGTAGAAAGATCGGGAATAAAGGGCTGTAGAACTGTAGCTACCTGCTGAACTTCACAAGGAGGTGGACGATGACTGTATTTGATGCCGAGCAAGTCACCAAGATGACGCTAACCCTTCACCAGCAAGGCACAGAGAGTCTCGTTCACTCCTGCACACAGGCATGACCTTTAGAACTCCTCTGTGAACCTTGTCATTACACAAGTCACAGTCAGGAAATCAATGAATTTAGAACAATTGGGCTGGAGCGATCATTTCGCTGCCAGCTTCGTACCTTATCGTCAAGCCGGATTTACAATTGGTCGAGTTGCGGTTGAGTATCGCAATACCTATTTGCTCTACACCGCACAGGGCGAGCACTTTGCCGAAGTTACAGGCAAGTTGCGGCATCAAGCCAATGGCATTCAAGACTTTCCCACGGTCGGTGATTGGGTGGTGGTCCAGACACGAGTAGCCGAGGCGCGAGCGACGATTCACGCGATCTTGCCGCGTCGCAGCAAGTTTTCGCGTAACGTGGCAGGCAACACCACCGAAGAGCAAATGATTGCCGCGAATGTGGATACAGTCTTTCTTGTGTGTGGGCTAGATGGCGATTTCAATCTCAGGCGCATCGAGCGGTATTTGATTTTGGCATGGGAAAGTGGCGCAATGCCTGTGATTTTGCTGAACAAGGCCGATCTGTGTCCAGACGTGGAAGAGCGAGTAGCTGAAGTAGCGGCGATCGCGATCAGCGTTCCGATCATTGTGCTGAGTGCGGCAGATGGGCAGGGTATGGCAGCACTCCAGCCTTATCTGCAACCGGGACAGACGATCGCAGTGATGGGATCATCTGGTGTCGGCAAATCGACCATCACCAATCAACTTCGAGGTGAAACGGTGCAAGCTGTTCAGTCAGTTCGGCAGGGAGACGACCGCGGCAGGCACACTACGACGCATCGGCAGTTGATTCCGCTGCCGTCTTGGGCACTGATTATCGACACCCCAGGGATGCGAGAACTTCAAGTCTGGTCAGGCGCAGAGGGACTGCCCGAGACCTTTGCCGATGTGGAAGCTTTGGCGCAACAGTGTCGCTTCCGCAACTGCCGACACGAGCAGGAGCCAGGATGTGCCGTTCGGCAGGCGATCGCAGACGGAGAACTTGACGCAGACCGACTACTGAACTACCAGAAGTTGCAGCGGGAACTTCACTACCAGGTTCGCAAACAGGATCAGCGAGTAAACCTGGCAGAAAAAGGACGGCGGAAGAAAATTCACAAGTCGATGCGCCATCATCAAAAGGGGTAGCGTCAGAAGTCTAGACGGGAAAGTCCTCTCGTCATTCAAAATTGTTTGCCTCTCCTACTGTTAGCGGGTAATTCCAGCGCTAGGAGAGGCAAGCGGTTTGACAGTTTGTGGCGGCAATCGACAAAAACCTGAAAAGCTATCTTGCTGCAATTACTTCGCCGCTTTAGGCGCTGGGCGGCAGTGACGACCGTAGTAATCTGGTTACCGCCTGCTACCACTGCAACGAATTTAAGGGAGCAAAAACTGCTGCAACCGACCCTGAAGCTGGACAGCTTGCGCCACTGTTCCAGCTCCAAACACAAGGATGGACTGACCAATTTGCTTGGTTCAATGGCGGAACTTACATAATCGGAACAACACTACAGGTCGAACGACCGTCGTTGTCTTACGGCTCAACAACGAGAACATGGTTGAGGCATGCTCACTGTAGATTGAGTTTAGTTGGCATCCGCCCGTCGATAAGCCATGAAAGAGGGGTGCTGCGGCTAGAAAAGATTATGTATGTTCTAAAGAGCTTTATCTGTAAGGCTTTCAGCGTCCACAAATTCTACGCAACTCGTTTGCTCATATTTCCGTTTCAATACTGCTGAAGGACTGAAAGTCTTATTCTCCAAAGGATATAGCGATCGTAAATTCTGCGCAATTCATTTGCAAGTGCTTTAGAAGGGAAATTTGCAGAAGCAACAGACTTTGTGCGTGATTACTTGCGACGCGGCTTTAACTAAGCCTGGAACCCTTTCGTAGTAGTGACTTCAGCGACTAAAATTCTGCGCAACTTATTTGAAAGCGCCTAAAAAGGGCAATTTCGCCTAAAGGATTATTTGGCTCCCTAGAGAATAATTCTGCGTAACTCGTTTGCTCTTAGGGTTGATGGGGGTGTGCAAGTTCTAAAAAACTTGAAGTTGCTGCTGTATAAGAATTTCAGCTTTTAAAAGAAAGCGCAACTCATTTGCAAATTGCGCAATATAATGTGCTCAGTCACAAAAGCAATTGGCTCCCAACATAATTTATAAGCAGAAAATTGCTTTGTGAGCGATAGGCAATCTGGACGTTAGAGGTTAGAATGGCTCTACGAAATGACGCGTAATCCTTCGGTTAATCTAGTAAAGCTTAAAACCACCCATACATAGAAGTTTTAGCTTCTATAACAATGAAATGACATGGAATGCTTTGGTGATCGCAGAAAACGCTGAAGTCGTTTTAGGGCAGAGATTTCAAGCGATGGCTGACGAATTGTCATTTATTCCTTCGTTAGCGCTACAAAGTGACACGTAATTCTTCGGTAGGGTTTTCTCTAAAAATTGACGACTAAAACATCTCAAAGCCTTGCTCTGCAGGGCTTTAAGGCAAAAAGCGGTTTTGACATTTATTTCTTCGATTGTGACACTTATCTCTTCGCCCTACAGGTGTCAAACCCTCTCCCAGCAATGTTCTGATTGATCGCAAAATTTGCGCCACTGATTTGCGAACGCTTAAACTTAAGATCTTTTTGTCAAAAGCGTTTCTATACTAAGGAATAATAAACTTGTGCCACCCATTTGCAAAACATGGGTGGGGAGAGTTAAAAAAGATAAAAGCGCTGAAAGCTCCTTAGATGAGTGGCTTCAGGCTTTGGAGGACTGTGCCACTCATTTGCGAATTGCGCCATATTTTTTGGCTATTCACACTGTGACTGAGCAGCGCGATCAGTTCAGGCGAGTGATGGACTGGTTGATGCGTGGTCTACCGAACCGCTCCCAGGCATTGCCGCCCCTGAGGAAAAGTTCCATCCAGCGTAGCGGCTCTCCTCCACTCGGCGCTGACCAACCAGAACTACCAGGGGCAAAGGCAAGGGTCCCTTCAGCCACCTTAAAACTGCCGTCTGAGTAGATCGCATCACTCACGACATCGCCAATGCGAATCACCAGCTTGGTTTCAGGCTCCAGGTGCAGCGTGTGGGCTGGAATGGTGGTTTTGATGTTGCCGTAGCCATCGACCCAGGCAACACGGTCAAGTGGCACAGACGGGATTTGGGCTGGGTGCAAGTGGTCTCCTAAAAGGCTATGGTCTCCCTGAGCAATCGCCGCCGCCGCTAACGGAAACACATCGCGCGAACGAAATTGCGAACCGCCACGCGAGACATTGACCGCTTGTAAAACCTGAGCCTGGTCTTTGATGAAGGAAAGGGTATAGCCCGCATTCACACCGACAACTTGGACCGCGTTGGGTAAGAGCGCATAAGTCAGACCTTCACCTTCGTTATCCTGGCGGGCTTCCGGGTCGTCCTGGCGCGGGGCACAGTTGTGATAAAGCAACCGCTGACCGGGACCGGGATTGAGACCCAGTTGCGCGAGCCAGAAACCCGTTGCCAGCGTGCTGAAAGGTGGTACAGAAAGCGTTTGGATTTGCGCTTGTGGTAGAGCCAGCAGGAGACGCTGCGTGACTTCAGCAAACGCTGGATCACCCGTCCCGTAATCGGCAATGACAGCAATAAACATGCGGTACTTCTAGGTAAGGAGATAAGCGGCAAGGTACCAGCCAAGGCGTGAGGAGGCATTGGCGGTCTTGACCATTCCAGCAGTTTAGGTGTGACCGCCAACGTCTGCAAGACGACAGCGCCACACACTTGGCTGAACATGAGGCTGAGCGCTTAACAATGCTCCAAGCTGATTCAGAGTCGTTACTCTCACCTTGAACAAGGCTCGATAATTGGTTGCACCTATTTATAGCACCGTGAGCTATTGCCGTCGCTATCGGTCTTTCTACCGTGCCAGTCATGCCGACGATCACTCTAGGTGAGCGGCTAAACTGGAGTCGCCAACTGCAAGCAACCCATTTGACGACACGATGGCGGTGCCGCGTAAAATCATCCACATCGACATGGATGCCTTCTTTGCTTCCGTGGAGCAGCGTGACCACCCGCAGTATCGCGGCAAGCCCATCGTGGTCGGCGGTCGACCAGACCAACGAGGCGTGGTGGCTGCTGCCAGCTATGAAGCACGACTATACGGGATTCACTCTGCACTACCCTCATGGATCGCCCAGCAGCGGTGTGCTCACCTCATTTTCGTTAAACCTCGCTTTGAAGTCTACCGTGCTGTCTCACAGCAGATTCGGGACATCTTCGATCGCTATACCGACTTAGTAGAACCGCTCTCGTTGGATGAAGCCTATCTGGATGTGACCCAGAACAAACCCGGCCTTGCTTCCACGATGGCGATTGCCCGTGCCATCAAACAAGCGATTCGGGCAGAAACGCAACTGACGGCTTCAGCCGGGGTTTCGTACAACAAGTTTCTCGCCAAGCTTGCCTCTGGTTTAGACAAGCCGGATGGGCTTTACCTCATTGCGCCCGAGCAAGGGCAGGCAGTAGTGGAAGCCTTGCCGATCACGAAATTCTACGGCGTGGGAGCAGCGACAGCTCAAAAGATGCAGGCGCTCGGCATTCACACCGGGCTAGACCTGAAGCAGTGGTCCGAGGCAGACCTGCGCCAACACTTTGGTAAAACTGGCGGCTATTACTACCGCGTTGCCAGGACTGAGGACGAGCGCCCCGTCAATCCACACCGTGTTCGCAAGTCCATTGGAGCCGAGCAGTCCTTTGCAGACGATCTGGAAGGGCTAGAAGCGATGGAAGCAGCACTGGCAACACTGGCTGAGGAAGTAGCGACCCGCCTGGACAAACAGCAGCGCTATGGTCATACTCTGACGCTGAAGGTCAAGTATGCCGATTACCAGCAGATGACTCGTGCTCAAACAGTGACAGGGTTGCTACGGGATGCCGCGACGCTACACAGCCTGGCAAAGGACTTGCTGCGGTCACACCTTGATCCCAATCGCAAAGTCAGATTGCTAGGACTCACGGTGTCCAATCTGGGCGAACCAACGGCATTACCACGCTTACACCCAATTGAGTTTGCACTTGCCGCCGTTTTGTCACTAGCCCATCGGGACAAGCCAACCTCAACCTTCCTAGAAGTCTGTCCGCTACGACCAACGTAGCCTCTGACCAAACGCACACGTCCGAGCGGCAGGACAGGGCGATCGGTATCATTAGAGCCACCTTTGGCTGGCTGCTGCGTGCAAGCAACGTAGACCTTCAAGCCTAAGAGCGGTTGAGGAGTAGCTTCATGCCTCCCGCTACCACTGCCAAGGGCTGGATCAAGACGCTGGCGTCTGAGCACCCAGACGTCCTTGCCAGTGTGACGGTACTGGCAAGGACGTTCACTACACTTGCACCCGTCTACCTGTCATCCTGTTTGACTCCTGGCGCTTTCCCACTGAGTCAGCCGCACTCCAACGGGAAGAGCAAAGCAAGCAACTTACCCGGCAACAAAAACTAGCGTTAAGCAAAAGCTCAGTACATGCCGAGACAACCCCAGGCTAGACGGTGAGCGCTTACCTTTAACTGAGCAAACTTACGGCTGTTTTGTCACTTCAGCAGCGCTACAAGAAGCGTATTCCTATTGCTTTGGGAGTACCGCTCATGCGCCGTCTCTATCATGCCAGTCTTTTAACCCTCCTCTACAGCTTTCATGTTTGGCTCACGCTGCCCGCTGCTGTCGCCAACCAAAGTCCTTTGCAGACGTATTGTGGTGCTTGCCATCATCTTGGGTAGGACTCCAGCACTAGAGACGATTGCGATCGCTCATGTGTGCTGTTTTAAGGTTTCCGAACCTTACTGTCCTCTGCTATGAGTGAGGCTTTCAGCCTACACTGTCTTGCACAACAGACGAACCTCACTCAAGGTTTCGTGAGTCTGCTTCCAGCAGGGCTGTACCGCCAAGTCAGGATCAACGTCGTCGATCACCGTCTACATCGTTGCCTCACTGATGGCTCCTTGCTGCTAGTGTTTGAACTACTGGTACAGGGTAAGAAGTTGGTTGCCCTCGATCTTGCCCGTTCATAGCAGCCACTCAAGGCATTGAGCGCATTGGCGTGTGTTCATCGCGTTCAATTCCCCCATCTTGCAGTACGCTGGCTGTCCAAAACGCCCTCCAGGCGTTGCACAAAAGCAGAGTTGCGATCACAGGTCAGCACCAATTGAGCGATCGCTCTGACCATTGCAAGATACAGCAAGTGTGCCTCATCCTCTGTCGTACGCTGTTTGTGGGGTAGATAGCCCACGCCAGGAATACAGACTACTTGGAACTCTAAGCCCTTGATAGAGTGCCTCATCACCAGTTTGATGCTAGGCGCTATCGCCTTACAGAGCTGACTGTCCTGATCTCGCTTCAGGCATCGTGCTGAGATTCGTGCAAAATTTATCATATTGGCGCTGAAACCTTACACAGAAGGGCTTCCGCCGTTCAACTCAAAACAGGGCTAGTTTGGTTGGTTAGTTGCAGCAATAGCAGACGGGCAAGGGGTTAAAAAAGTAAGACTGCTACTATGTAAGGCTTTGAGTGCTTGTGCCAGTGGGCGGCTAGTCCCGCATTGGCAACGCTAGTTGAGCGTTAGCCACGCTGAGCAATGGGCACCTTAGAACAAACAGAGACAGAGCCAACCCGGTCAGAGCCAGCGGGTGCTTTCTTGCCTGAGACACCGTCAGTTAATCCGCTGGACCAGTACGCCTCCCTTTGGCACTTGCTTGCGGCTCCAGGCGTTGCCTGCAAGCCGTAGCTGACCGTTGCCCTGCCGGCAAGGCAACCAACGCCATGAACCCTGTTTGGAATCGAACGCTGCAAGCTTTTCTCTTTAAGGCTTTAACACCCATATGCTCAACTTTGACACTGATTGCGACACACTGCCTAGGAGGGCTGGCAAAGGCTGCTCCAACTAAATGTTCCCTTTTGGTCCTCGGTGACAGTTTTAAGCTTGACGTTAACAGCAGCAAATTTAGGCAAACTGGCACCAACCCTCGCATGGTGTCTTGATGGATCGTCTCCAATAGAACTGCTGCAGCCAGCTATGGAGCGCCAGTGGCAGCAGTTACAACAGCAAACCACTTATCCTTGGGGAGCAGCCCGTCCCTTTGGTACACTGGTTGGCGATCGCGTGACACTCACTTCAGCCTTTGATCGCTTCACCGGCGCACAAAAACGACAGGTGCTTGAGGCTGTCTTTGCCTACACGTTAACGCCCGCAGAACAACAAGCAATCCCTGGAACGATGAGGGCACCTTATGAAATCTATGCCCATGATGGATGCAGGCTTTACCAGGCAAATACGTGTCATGATCTGATGACGTTAACCGAGAAAGCGCGCTATGCGTCTTACTACAGTGGTGCTGCTCGCTCAGCTTCGGAAGCGGAGCGAGCAGTAGACTCACGGAATGTCGGTCGTCCAGCGTGGCGAACGGTACGGTTTCCCCTTGCCGCTGCACAAGAGCGCGCAACGCGGCTGCAATTTTGGCAAGCGATCGGTTACAAACAGGCCGCAAACGACTGGTGGCTTGCTTGGGTACCAGAACAGGGTCACTTTGAAGTGAATGCGCCTGTGGGTTACAGCCAAGCCTTACTACAGCGGTTTTGGCAAGTGGCGCCAAAACAATATCGCTACGTTGTGGTGACAGTCGACGGCACCTTTGTACGAGCACAGACCTTTCGCTAAAGTCACTGTTGCTCCTCATCGCCCTTGTATAGCAATGGAGTTGAACTCAGCGGAGCAGTTACCCACTCCGCTGGTCTTCAGAACCGTGCGTGAGACTTGTCGCCTCACACGGCTCCTCAACCGTTCGGTGCTTGTCACGCAGACTTCGGTGCAATTGGTCATGGCAATGTCGATGCAGTAAAGCCAGATTGTCCTGCCTGTAGTTGGCTAAGTTGCCGTCCACATGGTGCACTTCCATCCGATCCTCTGACTGATACAATCCATACAATTGACACTTTCCTGCTTGAGCCATCAACAGTTTGACAACCGTTGGTTTAATGGTGGGAAACCTGCCTGTTCGTTGACTCCAATAGACCCAATCACAGTCATAAGGGCTTCGACTGCTTTGAACCTTAATATGGCGTTGAAGAGGTCCACAAGAACCAACAGCGGCACGCGGCTTTGAACCCTCTCTTTTTTCTAATTACCTAACGTTTTTTGCTGCCTTCCTAACTGTTCTCGAACGGGATAGGCCTGTGCCCAGTGAAAATACCATCGCTTGTTAAAGCCTTGCCCAAGGTTAGTGATAGCAGATGGTTTTGCTAAAGCCGACGGTTGATGGCAATCGTCGGCTCTAGTAGAAGAACCACGATGGTGGCAGGGCTGTCGCGCTGACCAACGCACCTAATGGTTCATTTTTCTAGTAAGGTTTCTAGCGCTGCTGCTCAGACGAAAACAGCAGCTTGAAACGACTACAGCTAGAGCTAGTGCAGTGCCTTGAAAGCAAACAGGAGGAAATTTCTACGCTCCAACCTGAAGTCTCGTCTGCCAGGTTGACTAAGAGCGATCGCGCCGAGCTTGAGCTTTGAGGCTCAGTGGAACGAAAAACCGAGTTAAGATGCCTTTTACCGAGTCAAAGAGGTTGTAGCCCCTTAACATCGGCAGTTTTGGTTTTGGCTAGCGCTGCTAGGAAAGGTCAATGGGGTATACCCCTTTGAACCAGTGCTCCCAAGCGATTGCCCGCCTCAACCTAAAATCATGGAAGCCAGTTTGCTATAAGGAGCGATCTGTCTCGAAAGCTTAGAGGAATGAGCTTTCAAAGCTACTTGAACGCGAACATGAGCACACCAGCTTGTCCAATTTCCCTCTGGCTATTCAGATTGTTTTCTTAACCCGGTTTTCCATTCCACTGCACCTCAAATTCCTCAGACAACACTAGACCAAATAAATTGGCAAAAGATTTCAGTACCGTAACACCAGAAAACTTTACCTAACTTAACCAAGCTCTTGCTTCGGCTTGCTGCCTTCCACGTAGGGCATGAGAAAACAGACCTAGTCGGTCCTCTACATACGAGGCATCTGATACCTTTTATCCTTCCGCAATGTACAGTGGTACTGGCTTCGTGCTTTTGTGAAAGGAATCCAATAGTGAAATTCAAAGTCGAGGCTCAATCGCGCCGTTGCGGTGTACGCTTTTGGCATTGTTTCTATGAGTACTATTACCTCAGTGAAACTTTTGAATTCAGCAAAGGTAGTCACGAGATCACTCTTTAGAAAGGCTTCTAGGTGACTGTAGTCTGTTGCTGCCTGAGCGTTTTCTAGATTCTCCTCCACCTTGGCAGCCTTGTGCAAATGCGCGAACAACTTTGCTTTTCCCATAGAAAGTGGTTTTCCCAAAGGGAAGCGCAGCGATTGGAGCAGAGTTCTTCAAAACGGCAAGAAGGTCTAAATAGAGCCAGCTTAGCCACACAATCCTGGGTTCTCTAAAGTTGATCCTGAACCATTCCACGCGCTTACAAAGCCCTTTACACAGCACAAACATTGCCCTTATGTAGAGAGCTTCAGCCTCCGTTACAGGTTCAAGGGTTTTCTCTTGAGGCCGGTAGTCAACAAGGTTGTATTAGTAATAGCGCAACTATTGTGCAATGGCTTGATTGATGAAACTACAGTCCTGGCAGATGGTCCGAATGGTAGTCCTGCGCTCTGAGCTCATTGTGTACAAAGGCGCCTCATTGCCGCCGATCAGAGTGCAAGTAGAAGATGGCTCCATCATCCAAGTTCGATGCATCAAATCTGCTTCGATAAGGGTCGGTAGAGCTTCAAACATTTTGAAGTAGGGTTCCCAGCTTGGACCAACTGGAGCTTCTGCAGCGGTGAGGGCTTGAATTTTTGCTAGCGTGTTCACGACCTCATTCCTCCTCCATAGGGTTAAACCAAGCCACCCGTCACCCAAGCGGCTTGACCGTCCTCACCTCAAATTCTATCACTAAGGTACAAATGAGGTATCGTACAGCGCATTGTACCTATTAGCACTGAAAATTTGAGAATATTTAACTGAGCGACAGCGATTGAGTAAGCTTTGACAAACTTTGTGAGAAGTTGCCGGATTTTTAGGGCACTTTACAGAAGGTTCATTCAGTTGGAGAGATCTTTTACTTTGAGCAAGGTCAATCTTCACGTACACTTCTGTCTGAGAACTATGAGTCTAAATTTTCTTGCCCTTCTTGGTAATACTGTTCTCGCAATGGCGGTTCTTCTAATCGCTCAAATGGGAGCAGCATCAGCAACATCTTCAATGCAGTCAGGTCAAACAGAAAAATCCACTTCGGCACAGCTTGTTCAAGTAGAACAACTGGCTGATGCTGGAGATAAGGCTAAGGATGACGGCGACAATGATAACGATGACGGCGATGACGATGACGATGATAAAGAGGCTAAAAAGCTGCCAAAGTCTGTTTCAACTGCGGTATTCAAGGATTTAATTCAGCGAACAGGTGCGAAGCGCTCAACCTTCCGTGTTGTCAGAATTGAAAAGCAGACGTGGGCAGATGGGTGTCTAGGGATCAGCCGTGAAGGAGTAGGTTGTACCCAGGCAGTTGTTCCGGGCTATCAAGTTGTCGTTCTGCAAGGACAGCAGTATTGGGTTTATCGCACAAACGAATCAGGTTCTGCAGTTGTTTACGATGAAGTAGCATCTAAAACCATTGCTCAACAAATCAATCAGCAAGTAACGACCCAAACTCAAACGACAACGACCACTAGTTCTACTAGTTCTACGCAGGTTAGCTTTACAGATGTCTCAAGCACTTATTGGGCTAGCTCATTTATTACTGAACTGGCAAGGTTGACGATCGTAGAAGGCTTTCCTGATGGCACCTTCCGCCCTAATGATGTTTTAACCAAGGCTCAGTTTGCAGCTGTTATTAGCAAAGCGTTCGAGCAAACAAAAACTCGCAACGCGATCGCATTCCGGGATGTGTCAGAAAGCTACTGGGCATATAACGCAATTCGTGAAACTTATGAAACAGGATTGTTGAGCGTGAGTTCAAGCAATGAATTTGCCCCTACCCGTAGCCTGACTCGCTTAGATGTTTTAGTGACACTGGCAAAGGTGCTCAACTACACGACTACAACAAGTTCGGTGAACAGCATCCTAGCCGTTTATAAAGATGCTGCTAGTATTCCAACTAACTATCGGTCATCAATTGCGGCTTTAACCGAGCGGGGAGTGATGGTCAACTATCCTAATAGCGATCGACTAGAGCTAACCCGCACCGTTACACGATCTGAAGTCACAGCGTTCCTTTATCAGGCACTTGCTAGCGTCGGTAAAGTCCAAACCATTTCCTCCCCTTATGTCATCAGAAAAGGTCTGGTCGAGACCGGCGTAACAGAGGGTGGCAGCAACAGCAGTACAAACCAGATCAAAAAGCAGAATTGCAACCAGGGAATTGGCAATGGTGCAGAGGGGTGTGACCCTGGTAACTCACGACCTCGCGGTGGTAGTAATGACGAAGGAGGCAGAACTCCTGGTAATAAGTAATTCTTGAATTACTAAGGAACAGGAAGTAAATAACTCCGATATTTTTTGTGCGGGCGGACGGTCGTTCGCCCCCTGAGAGAACTAAATTTTTGGTTTTTACACTTTGGTGGAAGCTCGTTATGGCTTAGTTATAGCAACGGACAAAAAGTGGTCGTTAAGGCTAGAAAGCTCATGAGATAAAGCTTTCAGCGATCGCTCTAATTGGCTACCTAGCGGCTTGAGCTGTCTCGTTTTCACCCCTAAATGGGACAGTCCGCATCACAAACAACGATTTTGCACCCTTACAGGTTTCTCAGTCATGATCGACAAGGCTCCGTAAATGGGACAGTTCACTCCAACTGCTTACTAGCGACCAGAATTTTTCCGCTGCTAAAACTAAACCTGGACTAGCCACAAACTGGCACGATCCTTGAAAACTTTGCATAGCAGCAGTTTTACTTTTCCGCCAGTTCGCATAGTTGCTGCCACCCGCAACGGACCGAGCCGAATCGAGCAATTGAGTAAGGTTATCAGTGGTTCGATTCTTACTTTGATTGAACTGAGATGTTAAACAGCGTAAACTGAGCTCAGCGGTGCTTTCAGGCTTCACATTGGTTTTGGTCCGATTGCTACGGGAACGCCTAATAGATGCAAGCGGGTGAAATTGGATAAAGGTGCGTCGCTGTATCCCACGCCGCATAACGGTTAGAACCTTTATCCCTTGTATGTAGGAGAGCCATGTTTTAAGGTTTGCAATTACCGAACCACTGCTTCAACAACCGCTTTTAGCTCAGACATCGAACAGGGTTTGCGGATGCACCAATCCGCTCCCAAGGCTTGAGCTCTTTTCATATCGTCTCGATTTGGAAAACCACTAAAGCAAACGATGGAAACATGAGAGCAATTTGTTTTCAGCCACTCTAATAATCTGAAACCAGCATATGGTTCCAACCGTTTCAAAGCAACATCAAGAATCACTAGGTCAGGCTGTAAAGCAGTAAATTTCTTCTGAAATTCATCCGCATCCTGCACTCCAACAACTTTATAAGTGTCACTTAGCGTTGCAGACACCAGTTGCTGCAACTGGTAATCGTCATCGACAAAAACAACTTTCTTCACTCTTACCTCAGGCTACCAAGGGTTTGTTCAACAAGTTGGGTCAAGGCCTCGAGCGTGGCTTTCTGCTTATTAACTAAAATTCCCATCCTGTTCTTGAGATACTTCTTCTCTTCAGCCGATAAAGTAGCACCCGTGACGACAATGACAGGTAAGTCAAAGGCATTTTTATTCATTCTCAGTTGCTTCAATACTTCAAAACCATCGGTTTCGGGCATTAATAGATCAAGAATGAGTAGATCGGGCATTTGTTGATGGATGCACTCTAACGCTTCTCTACCGTTCACAGCTTCTAGGCAACGCACGTCTTTTTCTAACTTGATAGTTTCAATGACCTGCTGACGAAAAGCGGCATCATCATCAGCAACCAACACAGTTTTTCCTGCGAGCTGAGGCAAATGATATTCTACAGTTTGTAGTAGTCTCTCAGCTACAACTGATTTAGGTAGGTAGTCTGCTCCTCTAAAAGCAAGCCCCCTGATGTTTGGCTCCGATGAAAGGGTGATGATTAAAACTGGGGTAGACAGCAATTTAGGATTACTTCTACTTCGTAGCGCAATCAAGAAGTCCCAACCGTCTAACTTGCCTGCTAGATGAATGTCTAGCACAATCAAGCGAGGAGAGCGCTGCTCCAGCAACTGTAGAGCCTGCTCAGCAAAGGCAGTGGAGACGACATTGAAACCTGCTGACTCAAACTGATCTTGAAGGAGTTTGGCAAAGTTTTCATGATCTTCCACAAGCAAGACATCAATGGTTGTTGCAAAGACTGGCTCTTGAAACACCAAGGGCACCGGCTCTAGCACTTTAGGCAAAGTGAAAGAAAAAGTACTACCTTTCTCAGGCTCACTTTCAACGGTAATGTTGCCATGATGAGCTTCAACAATGGACTTGACTAAGGTTAATCCTAGCCCTGTTCCACCAATCTTGCGAGTCGCCGTACTGTCAACGCGGTAAAACTTGGTGAAGAGTTTCGCCCTTGCCTCTGGCGTCATCCCAAGTCCTTGGTCGGCGACACAAACACGAATAGCCGTTTCCTCTTCATGAGCAGAAATTGTGATTGTTCCTCCTGCAGGAGAGTATTTGATGGCATTGGACATCAAATTAGCAAGAACTTGACGAATGCAATCAGCATCGGCCTTAACAGGTGACAGTAAGTCAGGTACTACAACGTTAAAAGCATGCTCGTGATGGTTAGGGGCAAACAGCGAAATGCTTTCATGCAGCAACGATGCAAGAGCTACAGGCTCAAAATAGTAGGTCTGCTGTCCTGATTCAATACGTTGAATATCGAGAAAGTTAGTAATGAGATTGGTGAGGCGTATAGTTTCATTAGAAATGATGGTCAGATATTGGCGCTGTTTTTCTGGTGAAGATTGTTTGTGGAGTAGCAGTTCGGTAAAGCCACGTAAGCTTGTTAAAGGCGTGCGTAATTCGTGATTTACTGTAGAAATAAAGTCATTTTTCAATCGTTCGACTTCCTTCCGCTCAGTCATATCTCGTGCTACACAGAACATTAATTGTTCAGAGTCTGACCAACTTGCAGACCATAGAAGATCGATCCACGACCCATCTTTACGTTGATAGCGGTTCTCAAAGCCTGAGACGACATGACCAGCCATCACGTCAGTGGCAACTGCAATCGTCTTCTGAACGTCTTCGGGTACAACGAAGTCAAGGTAAGGGCGACCGACCAGATCTTCGGCACTGTAACCCCACAGCAGTAGGCAGGCAGGACTAAGATCCACAAACTTGCCCTCTGCGTTGATTGAGCAAATCACATCGCGTGAATTATCAATCAGTGCCTTTTCCTTACGAGCTGCTGCCGCCAGCAAAACATTGGCTTCATGCAGTTGGGCTTGCCGTTCAGCAATTTTCTCAGCGGTAGTGTGCAGCACCTGGTCCAGCTGACTCACTTCATCTTGTCCAAGAATCAAAGCGGTCAAAGGTTCCCCCTGCGCCATTTTGTGAGCATTATCTTGCAATTGACGAATGCGTCGGACAATGCCCACACTGTAAAGAGAATGAGCGACAAACCCACCCGCTACGCCAATCAAGCTTGCGACCCAAAGCACTGCGATCGTGATGCTCCTTTTGTTCTGTAGCCTTTGGCTACGTTCCCGTAATAGTTGATCTTCTACCTGAGTAAACTCATCCACACGTTGCCGAATGACATTCATTCCTGCTTTTCTTTGATCCAGGAGCGGCGTTAATTTAGCTACATTCCGCGCTTTGCCCTTAGCAGCTTGAATGAGTTCTAAGTCGTTTTGCATCAGCACCAGCTGCTGTCCAACCAGAACTTGAATCTGTTTGAGACGATCTTTCTGCTTAGGGTTATCACTCACTAACTGAGCGAGATCAGCTAAAGTGCCAGGAATTAAAAACTGTGCCTGCGTGTAAGGCTGTAAATATTCTTCTTTATGAGTCAAGTCATAACCGCGTACATCGGTTTCAGCCTCTACTAAGCGTCGGAGCGCCTGTTCTGCATTCAAGCGCACTTCCTGAGTGTGTTTTACCCATTGCTCCGCTTGATCAAGGTGACGTTGCAGCAAAGCAAAAGTAGTCAGCGAGGTGACTAAGCAGATGACTGGAATTGCCGTGACGATCGCGCCCTTAGAGCGTAAAGACAAATTGGACCACAGCTTCGATGAACGTTGCATCACTGATATAGGCATCATTGCAATGATGAGCTCCAACCTTACATAAAGCTGGTAGAAGAAGTGCCATGCTTCGATCCAGCAATGAAGCTTTGCACCCAGTTAAAGTTCAAATTGGTAGAGAAATGGTTAGAGTCTTTACCCCAAAAATGAGGCTAATGAACAAAGCGACCTCAAGCAGTGCACAACTCGTCATCCGAAATACGCTCATAAATCGCAGCGAATTTGGGATGGATAGCGCGAAATGCCTCTATGATTTGCGGATCAAAATGTTCAGGCTGGGTCCGTCCATCGCCATTGAGGAGAATGTCACAAGTTTTATCGTGTTCAAATCCAGGTTTATAGGGACGTTGGCTACGCAGAGCATCATATTGATCGGCGAGGATGATGATACGACCAACTACAGGAATCTCTTCTTCCCTCAATCCATTTGGGTAACCTGTGCCATTCCAACGCTCGTGATGAGTCAGCGCAATATCTCGGCTCATCTGTGCTAAAGGTGAATCTAATCCTTCTAGCAAACTTGCTCCAAACTTTGGGTGTTGCTTCATCGTTTCCCATTCCTCGGTGGAGAGTGCCCCCTGTTTGAGCAGAATGGCATCAGGGACGGCAATTTTGCCAACATCGTGCATGGGCGCTGCTTGGAAGAGCATTTCGGCTTCCACTTCGCTCCAACCTAAATGCAAAGCCATTGCTTTAGCATAGTGACTGAGACGTTGAATATGAGCACCAGTTTCCTCGTCTTTGTACTTCGAGGCACGAGTGAGTCGGAAGATAAGTTCGCAATAAGCAACCTCTAACTCCGCCGCCTTTTGCTTTTCTGCTACTACAGCTAGCTTCAAATCTTTGGCAAACGCTTGTAATTGTTGGTTAGCAAGAAGCAACTTCTGAGACTTCTCGCTTTCGGCCATAGCAAGACGCTTCAGATCACGGGCATAAATTGCTAGCTGAGAATTAGCGGCATCTAACTGCTGTTGTACATCAGTGTTGGCTTCAGGAAGAAACCTATCCTTCTCAAGGCGTCCAGTATTCATGAAAGCACTGCCTCTACTAAATGCATCAGTTCCAAAGGACTAAATGGTTTGATTAAATAGTGGTCTACACCGGCTGTTTTACCTGCAGCAATGTCATGCTGTTGTGATTTTGCAGTCAGCATAATGATTGGATGATGAATGAATTTAGGATTCATACGAAGTCTTTGACAAACTTCAATACCGCTGTATCCGGGCATCATGTTATCTAATAAAAACAGATCTGGACTTACTTTCTCTGCTAGTTCTAGGGCTTGTTGACCATCTTCTGCCTCATAAATAGCATAGTCATCATCTTCCAAAGTAATCCTTACTAACAGACGTAGCTGCGGTTCGTCATCTGCAATTAAAATCACTTTAGTCATCTGATCATTGAGTGAACGTCTTTGCCAGCTTAACTTGAGCTGGCAAATTTCTTCATACTTGTCTATGGCAATTTAAGGTTGTAAAAAACTTCAACACGATTAAGGTTCATTAACCTCGTAATCTGACTTCAATTTCTTGCAATATAATGCAGATCTCTCATCATAATTAGACAAATTGCTAGAGCTATGCTCAAGTTTGCAACTTGTGAAAATTTGTTCAAGCTACCTTATATTGATGTCATTTTCTACTTAAGCTTCTTATCGTTTTAACAACTTTTACAGTCGCTCAAACCTATCAACAACCAGTAAACCTAATCTTAATAGATCTATTAAGAATTTGCCTCTTGAACTTCAACAAGAAAGTTTAGTCGATTAGTTATTCTGATGATGTAAATCTTTAAAGTCTCATTGCAGAGTCTTATTAAGATTGATTCATCCGTATTCTTACGGTCTTTTACCCAGCAGCTTCATGGAAAACTTTTAATTTACCTTTCCCTTTTCTTGGTCAAAACCGCTACTGGGCTTTAGAGAAACTCGTCTAGCGAGGTACATCATCAACTATTGTTTAACCCCAAAAGATATTTTATGTGTTAAAAAGCACAACGAATCTGCCTAACTACTGCAAGTGGTTTTACCGTAGTTGGATAAACAATGAACACATAGAAAACAGAGGTCTTTACTGTCAAGCTTTTGTTTGCATCAGTGATTCCTATGAGTAAGTAAACTTCACTCTTGCTTAGCTCTACTCGGGTAACCACAGAAAAGACAACATCAGAAATTCTTGCTTGCAAACCAGTAGCAAAACTCACAAAAGCAGGAATATTATTTTGCCATACTTGCTTTAGCCATGCCTCAAGCTGTTCAGCCAGCTGTGTTGCAAAAACTGGTCAGTAGTAAGGTAGTCAAGTTCAGGCTCGGCTAAGCCCTTTACTATGTCTATGTAGAGTTGAGCCGACATATAGCCAAAAAAGTGCAAGAGGGGCTGGAAAATTCTATCCAGATTGAGCTACAGAGAATCTACTGAAGAAAGACTTAGCATCGGCACTGCTGCGGCAATATGCAGAAGTGGTATGAGAGAAGGGAGCTTTCAGCCGTTGAAACCGTATCAAAAGAGGCTGTGTACTACTGATTTTTGATTAGTACACTGTCCAAAAGTAGTCCAAACTTTTATTAGTCAAGAGTTTCAGTCTTGCCGGGGTGATTGAAGCGCAGTTGCCATGAAGTGCAATTAGGCTGGAACTGATACAGGGTAAGGAATTGGAAGTAATCATTCCGTACTATAAGTTTTGCCGTATTCTCCCATTTGCCTTTACTGGTCAACAAAGTCAGGCTGTTTCAGGCTTCGGTTTAGTTCTAATTGCACCTGGTGACACGTTCGCTTCAATCACCTGTTCCAGCAATACGCTTGACCTTTGTGGCTGACTTTCCGCTGGTTGATTGGGACTGACTTTTTCGCCATTTTTAGGCTTACGGGGGTTGTGCAAATAACCCCATCATCGCTTACTTGTATCAGCCCATCAAAGTTGACCGAGCCAGCTCTGTCTCTATTGCTTCTGCTGCACTCGCTCAAAACTGGCACAATCCTTGGAAACCTTACATAGTGGCAGTTCTACTTTTTAAGCTACTTACACGTTTGCAGAACCCGCAACTAGCCAAAACTCAAGGCACTTCAGCTGGAAGCACGTTTTTTGAGAAAGTGCTCAGCCAATCACACCCTAATGCCCAGCTCACGTCCACTGTCCTTTAGCTTGGCGGTGGAGGCTGTCTGTAAGCCCCAAGACGGTCACACAGAATCCTCCAGCAACCCAGGCAAACACCAGGCAAAGCCAAGTCTTCTCCTGAGTCTCCTCGCCACACTCGCACTGGTGCTTTCGAGCACAACGGTTGCTGTGCAAGCCTTTCAACCGCTATAGTCATCAGGGTGCTAGCGCGTTTTGAACTTACTAGAGGGTCTGTTGGCGGCACCAAGCCAGTGACCGGCTCGGGCTTCGTTTGAGACTGCTGCAAGCTTGCATGTCTGAGCCTTCCAGCCTTAACGACCCTTTGGTGTCCGTAGCGCAAACGAAGCCAAGGCGCTACTGCTAGAGTTGTGCGGCGGCTCTAGCAGTTCAGTAGGCGTGCCAATTCAAGTTGAGTGCTTATGACAGCCCCATTGCCAGACAAGGAATTAGAAAGGCTCCATGAGCTTTACGCTTATAAAATTCTTGATACGGCACCCGAGCCAGATTTTGATAACCTTTCTCATCTAGCCGCTTATATTTGCGGTACGCCGATTTCGCTAATTGGTTTAATTGATGAAAAACGCCAGTGGTTCAAGGCAAAAGTAGGCGTAGAACTGGTAGAAACCACACGAGACATCGCTTTCTGCGCTCACACAATTTTGCAATCAGACGTCCTTGTAGTGCCTGATCTGCTGGCTGATCAGCGCTTTGCCAATCATCCGCTCGTTGCAGCTGAACCGCACGTACGGTTCTATGCTGGTTCACCTTTGATCACCTCTAATGGTCATGCAGTGGGATCACTGTGTGTGATCGATTTACAACCCCGAGAACTAAGTGACGAGCAAATCAAAGCACTGCGAATTCTAGGGCGTTTGGTTGTTAAACAACTTGAACTGCGGAATAATCTCACCGTCTTAGGCCGGATTACAGAGCTACGAAAGCGGACCGAAGAGACCCTGAGACAGACGAAGGAGCGCTTTCGCAACCTCGTTGAACAAATCAATGACTGGGTTTGGGAAATTGATCTGAGTGCTGCTTTTAGCTACGTCAGCCCCAAAGTCAGCCAAATTTTAGGCTATGAGCCCAAGGAAGTCATCGGCAAAACCCTAGAAAACTTTATGGCTGATGATGAGGCGAAGCGTCACAACACGGTGATGCATTACTTTATGACTCAACAAGAGCCATTCTCCTCTCTAGAAAATCAACTTATTCATCAAGACGGTCGCTTGATTGACTGCGAAAGTAGTGGCTCCCCCATACTTGATGTACAGGGTAAGTTGCAAGGCTACCGGGGTGTCACTCGCAATATCACCGAGCGGAAGCAAGCAGAGCGCGAAATGCGTAAGGCGCTCACTCAAGAAAAAGAATTAAATGATCTGAAATCTCTTTTTATTAACACTGCCTCTCATGAATTTCGCACACCTTTAACGACGATTTTGGCTGCAGCAGAATCATTGGAGCATTATGGTCATAAATGGACTGACGAGAAGAAGCAAGCGTACTTTCGGCGCATTCAAACTGCAGTTGATTACTTAAATCGGCTACTGCAAGATGTCTTATTCCTGGGTCGTTCCGATGCTAAGAAAGTAGAATTCCAGGCCAGTCCCCTTGACTTAGAAAAGTTTTGTCGTCATTTGGTTGAAGATTTACAACTGACTGTAGGGAGTAAGCACCAAATTAACTTTTTGGCAAATTACCCTTCCCAGGAAGCAGTGATGGACGAGAAGCTCTTACAGCATATTCTGATTAACCTCCTATCAAATGCGCTCAAGTATTCGCCGGAAGGTGGCGAAGTGACGTTTGCTTTGTCTCATGCAGCCGATACAGCTATTTTTCAAATTCAAGATGCTGGTATTGGCATTCCCGCTCCCGATCTAAAAAAACTTTTTGCTTCGTTCTACCGAGCGACTAATGTCGGTAACATTTCTGGTACTGGGCTAGGGTTATCGATTGTGAAACGAGCCGTTGATTCGCACGGTGGCAATATTACAGTCACCAGTACAGTCGGTAAAGGTACAACCTTTACTGTGACCTTGCCAACCCATCATGACTAGCCTGAGAGAAGGATAGACCCAATGCAAAAAGTGCTAGTGATTGAAGATGAGCAAGATGTGCGAGAAATTATCCTCGACATTTTGGAAGAAGAAAAATTTTATGCCATCGGGGCAGAAAATGGTCGGGTGGGAGTGCAGCTAGCCCAAGAAATGTCGCCAGTATTAATCATTTGTGATGTCATGATGCCTGAGCTTGATGGTTATGGCGTGTTAACAGCCTTACGCCAGAATCCAGCCACCGCCGCCATTCCTTTCATCTTTTTGACGGCAAAAGCAGGGCAGGACGACTTCCGAGCCGGCATGGGGTTGGGTGCCGATGACTATTTGTCTAAGCCTTTTACGCGCTCGGATTTGCTGCAAGCGGTGACGACTCGCATGCAGAAACAAGCCACCCTAGACCAAAAGCTGCAGCAAAAATTGAGTGAATTGCGGAGTAGCATTACCCTGTCACTCCCACAAGAGTTAACCGGTCCTTTGAATGCGATTACCGCTTCTTCCCGCTTGCTCATGGATGCATCCGCTCTTATGGAGCAGGATGAGATTGTAGAACTTGCAGAAAACATTCATCAATCCTCACAAAGTTTGTATCGACTTGTGCAAAATTTTCTGCTTTATGCCCAGTTAGAGCTGGCTGAAAAGGAAGCCCCAGAACGGGCCAAATCTGCTCGCACCAAGCAGACTCACTCTGCTAGAGCAGTGATTACAGAACTGGCGCTTCAGAAGATGCAGCGAGCTGATAGAGAAGCTGATTTAGCGCTAGAACTGGAAGATGCCGCCGTCCAAATTTCGGAAATTAGACTGAAAAAGATTGTTGAGGAACTGCTGGATAATGCCATCAAATTTTCTCAGCCTGGTACGCTGATTCGGATTGTGAGTCTTGTGAAAGAGGAAACTTTTGCACTCCATATCATTGATCACGGTAGGGGTATGACCACCGAGCAAATGACCAGTATGGGAGCCTATATGCAGTTTGAACGGAAACTGTCTGACCAGCAGGGCTTTGGCTTAGGCCTGGTGATTGTGAAACGTTTGGTTGAGTTACAGGGGGGAGTCTTTGTGCTTGAAAGTATCCCTGGTCAGCAAACAGTGGTGCGGCTCGTCTTGCCGCTTGCTCAAGTCGCATAATTGGTGGTGTTCGCGATGGGCTTGAGCCGACATTAAGGCAAAAAGGTGCCAGATGACCTAGAAGCCTTAGCCGGGCTAAGTTTGAGCAAAGCAGTAAGCCGTTGACCTTAAAGCGGCCCTCCTGCTGCCACCCGCAGCTAACCAAACCGCCGGTGCAATTGCACTGCTGCTCGTCCAACAGGTGCTCGCGCTGCAGAAACGCCGTGAGGATCTGAGCGAGTGCCGCTTCCAGCAGTAGCAGCGGGTCACTTAATCAATGGTGCGTCTCGGCGGCATCCGGCACTAACACCAGGCAATCTTCTTGCGTGTAGCGGCGAAACTGGCGGACGTGGCGCAACAAATCGACCAAGGACGCGGGCATGCGCAGGTTATCACCGCGGCAGCTTCACAGATCACTTGCAGTTGCTCGTCTGAAAAATCTGACATGGTTCAAATGGCTACCACTTTGTACAAGGTCACTGCCTCTAGAGTGCCCGTCGCCTTTGCCTGTGAGTCAGTTAGATGACTAAAGTTCACCCAGCCAAGGTGCAGATAGGCTGTGTTAACGTGAGTTCGACGAACAGAAATTGACACAAGAAAAGCTGAGACTGGTTTTGAAGTAACGGTCTCAGCTATGGAAACCATCGTATCGCGTCTGGATATTGCACACCTTTTTTATGAACTGGACGATTTTTATCAGCACTTTGAGCACGGTTGGCAACACCAAGTGCAGTTGCCTTCCATGCCTGGTGAACGCCGGAGCCATTCCCGCCTGAGTTTGAGCGAAGTGA
>NZ_JACJOZ010000001.1:0-3629 GCF_014695795.1 Phormidium sp. FACHB-592 | reverse complement strand
GCTCATGCTACTGCCCTAATGAAGCTGTTGACCTTGCTCTACTGTAGGAGCCCTTGTGTACTACAAAATACAGGAATTTTCGACAATTGGGCTGTTCGCCAACAGCAACCATTGCTATACAAAGGCGTATAAGTCTTACTGCATGAGCGTTATAAAGTTCCGTGGCACTAAATTCCACGTATCTCGGCTCAATGCCATATAGTCTTGTCACTAGCGAAACAACACCGATTTTATCCAGTTTTTTCCGTTGAAGATGTGTGGATTGACAGGATTGCTCTGACTAATGCCTCTGGATCTACAGGTTTTGCCATATGACGTTGAAACCCAGCCCCGATCGCTCGTTGTTGTTCAGCTTCACTAGCATAGGCAGTCAAGGCGATGGCGAGGATTTGTCCTCCCGCGTCTGAACTCAACGATCGCACTTGCTGAATCAACCAGTAGCCGTCTTTTTCTGGCATGCCGATGTCGCAAATCAGCACATTGTACCGACTGGGAGCTTGATTCAAAGCGGATAAAGCGTCTCTGGCAGATGAGGTGCTCTGTACTTCAGCCCCATAATCTTCTAGCACAAACTTGATTAGCTCACAGGTATCAGCTTCATCATCAACCGCTAAAATCTGCAAGCCTGCTAAAGAAGAAACCAGATCGCTCGAACGTTCTAATGCCGTCGAATCTGAACCGCTCGACGGTGTAGATGCTTGGGGAAGATCGCGCAGGGGCAACCTGACGGTCAGCGTTGTTCCTTGTCCTTCACCTGAGCTGGCTGCTTGCACTGTGCCGCCATGCAGTTCAACGATATGGCGCACGATCGAGAGTCCTAGACCTAGACCTGCCTTCGCTTTCGTGGTGCTGGAATCGCCTTGACGGAAGCGATCAAAAATATAGGGTAACAAATCGGCTGAAATGCCCTGTCCAGTGTCGGCTACTTGGATTTGAGCCTGCCCTTGAATAGCCTCCAGTGTAACCTCAACGCGTCCATTCGGTGGAGTGAACTTAATGGCGTTTGACAACAAATTCCAGAAGACTTGCTGCAAGCGATCGGCATCCCCGACGATGGTTTGAGAACTCAACTGAGCCATGATTTGAATGTTTTTGGCTTCGGCAGATAACTGAGCGGTCTGGATCGCAGCTTGCACCACAAGGCGCAAATCAAGCGGGTGAGTGCGGAGCTTGAGCTTGCCACTGGCAATCCGAGAGGTATCTAAAATATCTTCAACGAGCTGGGCTTGCGCTCTGGCACTCCGCTCAATTACTTCTAAAGCGCGAGCGGCAGTGGCTTCATTTAAGGTGCGGGCGCGGAGCATTTGTGCCCAACCCAGCATCACGTTGAGGGGATTGCGGAGTTCATGCGAGAGGTTTGAGAGAAATTCATCTTTGACTCGGTTGGCATCTTCCGCTATCTGACGGGCTGCCTGCTCCACTTCAAATCGCTTCCGTTCGGTGATGTCTGCGATCGCCAGCAAAATCATGTCAGCGTTGTCTGCTCGTTGCAGCTTGCAGGCATTCAGCAGCATCGTTTTGTGCCCAATCTGCTCAAAATAATGATCCACCTCAAAATTTTGAACCTGCCGCTCGCTGGTCGAAACCTCTTCTAGAAGCGATCGCAGTTGGGGAATGTTCCACTGTTCATTGCCTAGCTCAAACCAAAAAGATTGCTTGGTTTCAGATTCAGAAACCTGAAACATATTGTAGAACGCTCGATTGACCGTCTTCACTCGTAGCTCGACATCCAGCACCACTAAAGGGGTTTGCACTGTCTCGACGATCGCTTCTGCATAGTTCCGCTCTGCCTCTAAGACTGCTGCATGGCGTTTAAGCGCGTCGATATCGAGAAACACCATCGTCACCCCGTCAATTTGGTTTTCGGTTGTGCGATAGGGACGAATTCGCAGGGAATACCAATAGCCAGATTGAGTTTGAATTTCTTGTTCTCCCGTGTTGAGTGTCTCCAGCACCTCTAACGTCATCGCTTCTAGGTGAGAAACGTCAAAATCGGTGCGGAAGTCGTTAAACGGTCGTCCGACATCGGTGGAAATGAAGTTGAACAGGCGCTGAGCAGTGGGGGTGAAGCGGCGAATTCTCAAATCATTCGTCAGCATCAAGATCGGTACACTGAGGCTGTCAATAAAGTTGTTCAGGTCGCTATTGTCTCGGTTTTGTTGCAGATTGCGGTTCCGGAGTTCTTCGTTGGTGGTGGTGAGTTCCTCGTTCGTCGCCTGGATTTCCTCTTTAGCCGTTTGGAGTTCTTCATTAGTGCTTTGCAACTCCTCATTACTCGACAAGATTTCTTCGTTTGCCACTCGCAGGCTCTGGTTGAGATAGTTGTGTTCTTGAATCACTGCCTGCAAATGCGCTTGTGCTGAAAGCTCTCGTTGAGTTGAGGCTGACAGGGCTTGACGAAGCTGAATGATTTCACGCTCCAAATCTTCGAGTTCCTGGCGTTCAACTGAAGTGGCAGTAAAGGAAGTGACCGGAGGTAAAACTGCTTCAAAAATGACCAAAAAATACAGCCCATCGGCGATCGTCGGTTGGAAGGGAATCACTTCTAGATTGAGGCAAGTTGGGCGCTCACCCAATTCAAGCTGAATTTGTTCTTGCCGAACCGAGGTGTTTTGGGTTTGAGCTTGATAAATTACCGTGCGAAGCGGCACCGCCAAGCCTTCCCGTGCCATCAACAGGAGGTTTAAGTCAGTCGTTCCGGGAGGCAGTTTCAGGTAGGGATCGGTATCTCCGCGCAGGTGGAGAATGCGCATTTGGTCGTTTACCACGACGGACACTGGCGCGTAGCGATTTGAGATGAGTTGAGCGACTTCTCGCGCTAAATCAAACGTATTGGTAATGGTCTCAGCGATTCGCTGCTGACTCTCGCCGCTGACCAGAGGATAAGAACGGGTCGTGAACGAAAACAGCGGACGAGTCAAGGTCAATTTGCGAGCGTAAATTTTGGCAGATTCGTGGACTGAGGTAAACAAGTCTGAGGCAGTCTTGATGCTTTCGGAAGTGCCCAGCAGCAAAAAGCCGTTTAAGTTAAGACTGTAATGAAAAAGGGACATGATGCGCTCTTGCAATGTATCTGATAAATAAATCAGCACGTTGCGACAGCTAATCAAGTCAAGGTTGGAGAACGGCGGATCGCCTCCTAAATTGTGTCGGGCAAAGACACACAGTTCCCGGAGGTTGCTGCTAATTTGATACCCCCCCGATATAGGAACAAAGAAGCGGTTGAGCCGATCGGGTGAAACTCCTCCAAGCTGGTTTTCTAAGTAGAAGCCGACCCTGGCTTTACTGAGCGCCGCTTCGCTGATATCGGTAGCAAAAATTTGGATCGGCGGTATGGTGGCACGATCGCTGAGAAATTCTAATAAGCAAATGGCGATCGAGTAAACCTCTTCCCCCGTAGAACACCCTGCGACCCAAATCCGCATCGGAGTGTCAGCCGTTTTGTTTTGGTTAATGGTGGGCAGAACCTGCGTTTTTAACTGCTCAAAGGTTTCTGGATCGCGGAAAAAACTAGTGATACCAATTTAAACGGCGTTCAAGGCAGATAGGGCATCCAAGATGAAGGGGTAACCTGTGACGGAAGCAACGCTTGCTGGTGTTAACTCAGCGAGGAGTTGATCAACTTTGGT